>NZ_JAIWON010000094.1 GCF_020216885.1 Zymomonas sp.
TTATTCCTTATCGTGGTTCATGGTTAGATTTCGAATTTGACGCGAAAGATATCGTCAATGTTCGTATCGACCGTAAGCGCAAATTGCCAGTCACGACCCTGCTTTACGCTTTGGGTTTGAATGCCGAACAGATCCTTCACCATTTCTATAACACGATTACTTTTGTGCGTGGTGATGGCGGCTGGAAAGTGCCTTATGTCGCTGAAAGTTGGCGTGGGCGGAAGCCGTTCTTTGACATCATCAATGGCGATACCGGTGAAGTCGTTTTCCCTGCCGGGCAGAAGATTTCACCTCGCGCTGCCAATAAGGCTGGCCGCGATGGTCTGGAAACTTTGCTGATTCCGACCGAAGAAATCTATGGTCATTATTCGGCCTATGATATCATTGATGAATCGACCGGTCGTATCTGGATTGAAGCGGGCGATGAAGTCACGCCGGAAAATCTGGAATTGCTGGATAACGCCGGTGTCGCAACGCTTGATCTTCTTGATATTGATCATGTCTCAACAGGCCCGTGGATTCGCAATACGTTGAAAGCGGATAAAGCCGAAGACCGTGATCATGCTTTGGCTGAAATTTATCGGGTCATGCGTCCTGGGGAACCGCCCACGAAGGAAACCGCTGAAGCGCTTTTCTACGGCTTGTTCTTTGATCCAGAACGCTATGACCTTTCAGCTGTCGGTCGCGTCAAGCTGAATATGCGCCTTGATCTCGATTGCCCCGATACGGTTACGACCTTGCGGGCAGAAGATATTCTGGCCGTTGTGAAAACGCTGGTCGATCTGAAAGACGGCAAGGGCGAAGTCGATGATATCGATAACCTTGGTAACCGCCGTGTCCGTTCAGTCGGTGAGCTTTTAGAAAATCAATATCGTGTCGGTCTGTTGCGGATGGAACGCGCTGTTAAAGAGCGTATGTCCTCTGTTGACGTTTCGACTGTCATGCCAAATGATCTGATCAACGCCAAACCGGCGGTGGCTGCGGTTCGCGAATTCTTTGGTTCTTCGCAGCTGTCACAGTTTATGGATCAGACTAACCCGCTTTCCGAAGTGACGCATAAACGTCGTGTTTCGGCATTGGGCCCCGGTGGTCTTACCCGTGAGCGAGCTGGCTTTGAAGTTCGAGATGTTCATCCGACCCATTATGGTCGTATCTGCCCAATTGAAACGCCTGAAGGCCCGAATATTGGTCTGATTAACTCTCTTGCTACCTTTAGCCGTATTAACAAATACGGTTTTATCGAAACGCCTTATCGTAAGGTTGTCGATCACAAGGTAACAAATGAAGTTATCTACCTCTCTGCGATGGAAGAAAGCCGCTATACGGTGGCTCAGGCTAACGCAGAATTGGACGCAGAAGGTCATTTTGTTGAAGAGCTGGTTTCTGCTCGTGAAGCCGGTGAATTCTTGATGGCACCTCGCGAACAGATCACCTTGATGGATGTTAGCCCGAAACAGTTGGTTTCGGTTGCAGCCTCCTTGATCCCGTTCCTTGAAAACGATGACGCTAACCGTGCTTTGATGGGTTCCAACATGCAACGTCAGGCCGTGCCTTTGGTACGTGCTGAAGCGCCATTTGTTGGCACTGGTATGGAAGAAACGGTTGCTCGCGATTCTGGAGCCGCGATTTCGGCACGCCGTGCTGGTATCGTCGATCAGGTCGATGCATCTCGTATTGTTATCCGCACCACCGGTGAAATCGAAGCCGGTAAGCCGGGTGTCGATATCTATCGCTTGATGAAATTCCAGCGTTCTAACCAGTCAACCTGCATTAACCAGCGTCCGCTGGTCAGCGTCGGCGACTATGTGAATGCCGGTGACGTTTTGGCCGATGGTCCGTCCACGGAGTTGGGTGAATTGGCATTAGGACGGAACGTCCTTGTCGCCTTTATGCCTTGGAATGGGTATAACTACGAAGATTCCATCCTGATTTCCGAACGGATTGTGAAAGACGACGTCTTTACCTCGATTCACATTGATGAATTCGAAGTAATGGCTCGTGATACCAAGCTGGGGCCGGAAGATATCACGCGTGATATTCCGAATGTCGGTGAGGATGCTCTCCGCAATTTGGATGAAGCGGGTATCGTTTACATCGGTGCGGAAGTCCAGCCCGGTGACATTCTGGTCGGTAAGATCACGCCAAAGGGTGAAAGCCCAATGACGCCGGAAGAAAAATTGTTGCGAGCCATCTTTGGTGAAAAAGCCTCGGATGTTCGTGATACTTCTTTGCGTTTGCCTCCTGGCGTTGCTGGCACGATTGTTGATGTTCGCGTCTTTAACCGTCATGGCGTTGATAAAGATGAACGCGCTATGGCTATCGAGCGCGAAGAAATCGAACGTCTCACTAAAGACCGTGAAGATGAACGGGCTATTCTGAATCGGGCAACTTATGCCCAGCTTCAGGAAAAATTGCTCCGTCAGACGGTCGCAGCTGCACCCGACAAACGTATTGTCAAGGGTGCCAGAATTGACATCGAAACGCTGGCTTCTATTGAACCACATAGATGGTTCAAATTCGCGGTTGAAGATGATGCCCGTCAGGCAGAACTAGAAGCGATTAAGAGCCAGTATGACAGCGCCGACGAAGCTATTCGGAAGCGTTTTGAGGATCGTGTCGAAAAAGCACAGCGTGGTGACGAGTTACCGCCCGGTGTTTTGAAAATGGTCAAAGTCTTTGTTGCCGTGAAGCGTAAGCTTCAGCCGGGTGATAAGATGGCCGGTCGTCATGGTAACAAGGGTGTTATCAGCCGCATTCTGCCAGCCGAAGATATGCCATTCTTGGCTGACGGTACGCCGGTTGACATCGTTCTGAACCCGTTAGGTGTGCCTAGCCGTATGAATATCGGACAGATATTCGAGACGCATTTAGGTTGGGCTGCGCGTGGTCTTGGCGCGAAAGTTCGGACAGCTTTGGAAGAATGGCGTGAGGCGAATGCTGACCGCTATGAATGGGATTTCTCACCACCAGAAGTTGTCAGAGAGCGGATGATTGAGGTCTATGGTGAAAAATATGCCGAAGACATCAAAAGCCGTGAAGACAGAGAAATCGTCGAAATGGCAGGTCTGTTAAGAAATGGTGTGCCGATGGCAACGCCGGTTTTTGACGGTGCCAAGCCCGAAGATATTTCTGAAATGCTGAATTTGGCTGGTCTGGATGACTCTGGACAGGTTGAATTATATGATGGACGGACGGGTGAGCAATTCGACCGGAAGGTGACTGTCGGCTATATTTATATGCTGAAATTGCACCATTTGGTTGATGACAAAATCCATGCTCGTTCCATCGGCCCCTATAGCCTTGTCACCCAACAGCCATTGGGCGGTAAAGCGCAGTTCGGTGGTCAGCGCTTTGGTGAAATGGAAGTCTGGGCATTGCAGGCTTATGGTGCTGCTTATACCTTGCAGGAAATGTTGACCGTTAAGTCAGATGACGTTGTCGGTCGTACCAAGGTTTACGAAGCTATCGTCAAGGGTGATGATACTTTCGAGGCCGGTATTCCTGAAAGCTTCAACGTGCTTGTCAAGGAAATGCATAGTCTGGGTCTGAATGTCGAGCTGAAAACCTCCAAGGCAAAAGACGAAGACGATAGCAGTTTTCAGGTAGCCGCTGAATAGAGGTTAGTCTTTATGATGCGGTGCAGTTTCGACTGCACCGCAGAAGACTGCCTTATTTGTTGACCCTTTCTGAGGGATGAAGAATGAACGAATTAGCTAATTTTGCCAATCCGCTTGCCAGTACAGAGCATTTCGATCATATCCAGATCAGTCTGGCCTCTCCCGAGCGGATCCGTTCATGGTCTTTTGGCGAGATTAAGAAACCTGAAACGATCAATTACCGCACCTTTAAACCGGAACGGGATGGTCTTTTCTGCGCTCGTATCTTTGGGCCTATCAAAGATTACGAATGCTTGTGCGGTAAGTACAAGCGGATGAAATATAAAGGCATTGTCTGCGAAAAATGCGGCGTTGAAGTCACCGTTTCCAAGGTGCGCCGTGAGCGGATGGGCCATATCGAATTGGCAGCGCCTGTTGCCCATATTTGGTTTTTGAAATCACTGCCGAGCCGCATTGGTCTTCTGCTTGATATGCAGTTGAAGCAGCTTGAACGCGTGCTGTATTTTGAAAGCTATATTGTTATTGAGCCCGGTCTGACGCCTTTAAAGAAATTCCAGCTTCTGACCGAAGATGAATTGCTTGAAGCGCAAGATCAATATGGCGAAGATTCTTTCTCGGCTGGTATTGGTGCTGAGGCGGTTAAAAAGCTTTTGGAAGCCTTGGATCTTGAAACAGAACGCGAAGATCTGCTTGAAGAACTGAAGCATACTAAATCCGAATTAAAGCCGAAAAAGATCATTAAACGACTGAAAGTCGTTGAAAGTTTTATCGAATCCGGCAACCGTCCTGAATGGATGATTTTGGAAGTCATTCCGGTTATCCCGCCTGAATTACGTCCTTTGGTGCCGTTGGATGGAGGTCGTTTTGCGACTTCCGATTTGAATGATCTTTATCGTCGCGTTATCAACCGTAATAACCGTCTGAAACGTCTGATGGATTTGCGGGCACCTGATATCATCGTCCGCAACGAAAAGCGGATGTTGCAGGAAGCCGTGGATGCTCTGTTCGACAACGGTCGGCGTGGTCGCACGATTACCGGCGGTAACAAACGGCCTCTGAAATCCCTTTCCGATATGCTGAAAGGTAAGCAGGGTCGTTTCCGTCAGAATCTTTTGGGTAAGCGCGTCGATTATTCCGGTCGTTCCGTTATTACGACGGGCCCAGAACTGAAACTGCATCAGTGCGGTTTGCCGAAGAAGATGGCGCTTGAGCTGTTCAAGCCGTTTATCTATTCGCGTCTGGATGCGAAGGGTCTGTCAATGACCCTGAAACAGGCGAAAAAATGGGTCGAAAAAGAGCGGAAAGAAGTTTGGGATATCCTTGAAGAGGTTATCCGCGAACATCCGGTGATGTTGAACCGCGCTCCAACCTTGCATCGTCTGGGTATTCAGGCCTTTGAACCGGTTTTGATCGAAGGTAAGGCGATCCAACTTCATCCTTTGGTTTGCTCGGCCTTTAATGCTGACTTTGATGGTGACCAGATGGCCGTTCACGTGCCTCTGTCTCTTGAAGCGCAGCTTGAAGCCCGCGTCCTGATGATGTCCACCAACAATATTCTGTCTCCGGCAAACGGTAAGCCGATTATCGTGCCGTCGCAGGATATGGTTCTCGGTATTTATTATCTTTCAATGTCGAAGGAAAATGAACCCGGTGAGGGGATGCGCCTTTCCAATATGACGGAAGTGCATCAGGCCTTGAATGTGGGCGCTGTTACCTTGCACAGCAAGATTATCAGCCGCGTCCCGCAGGTCAACGAGCAGGGTGAGACCTATATGAAACGGGTCGAAACCACGCCTGGTCGTATGCTGTTGGGAGAAACCCTGCCGCAGAATTACAAAGTCCCCTTTGAGACCATCAACCGTCTGTTGACGAAAAAAGATATCGCTGATGTCATCGATACCGTTTATCGTCACACGGGTCAGAAAGACACGGTTCTTTTTGCTGATGCGATCATGTCCTTGGGCTTTAAATACGCCTGCCGCGCCGGTATCTCCTTTGGTAAGGATGATATGATCATTCCGGCGGCGAAAGAAGCCTTGGTCGATGAAACCCGCACCCTTGTTCAGGATTTCGAGCAGCAATATCAGGATGGTCTGATTACGCAGCAAGAAAAATACAACAAGGTCATTGATGCATGGTCCCGCTGTGGTGATCGTGTGGCAGCCGAAATGATGAAAGAAATCCAGATGGTTCATAAAGGACCTGATGGACGCGAGTTACCAGTTAACGCCATTTATATGATGGCACATTCTGGTGCGCGTGGTTCTGCTGCCCAGATTAAGCAGTTGGCTGGTATGCGTGGTTTGATGGCTAAACCGTCAGGTGAAATCATCGAAACCCCAATCATTTCGAACTTTAAGGAAGGTTTGACCGTCCTTGAATATTTTAACTCGACCCATGGCGCCCGTAAGGGTCTGGCTGATACGGCTCTGAAAACCGCGAACTCTGGTTATCTGACCCGTCGTTTGGTTGACGTCAGTCAGGATTGTGTCGTTGTTGAAGATGATTGTGGCACGGAACGCGCCCTTGAAATGAAAGCGATCACGCAAGGCGGTAATGTTATCGCCTCCTTGGGTGAACGTATTTTGGGTCGGACTTTGGCCGAAGACATCATGGGAACCGATGGTCAGGTTGCTATTCCGATTGGCACTTTGTTAGACGAAGCCCATATCGCGGTTATCGAAAAAATCGGTATCCAGTCGGTAAAAATTCGCAGCCCGTTGGTCTGTGAATCTCATGGGGGTGTTTGTGCCGCTTGCTATGGTCGTGACCTTGCCCGTGGTACGCCGGTGAATATCGGTGAAGCGGTCGGTGTTATTGCCGCCCAGTCAATCGGTGAACCTGGAACCCAGTTGACGATGCGTACCTTCCATATTGGTGGTGCTGCACAGTTGAACGAACAGTCCCATTTGGAAGCCGTCACCGATGGTCGTTTGCAGTTCCGTGATCTGCGCACGATTATTGATCCGCAAGGCAAACAGATTGCCTTGAGCCGGACGGGTGAAGTCGTTTTGACTGGCGCAGATGGACGCGAGCTGGCTTCCAGCCGTATTCTGTTGGGCGCCCATCTCCTTCATAATGATGGTGATATGGTCAAGAAGGGTGACCGTTTGGCTGAATGGGATCCGTTTACCATTCCGGTTATCACGGAAAGTGCCGGTATTGTTAAGTATCAGGATTTGGTTGAGAACCAGACCTTGACTGAACAGGTCGATGAAGCCACCGGTATTTCTCAGCGTGTCGTTATCGAATATCGCGCCCCGCGTGGTAAGGATGATTTACGTCCGCGTTTGACCTTGATGAATGGCGATTCTGGCGAGACCGCCCGTTACATGTTGTCACCGGGAACGGTTATTTCCGTTGACGATGGTCAGGAAGTTCTGGCCGGAACGGTTCTTGCCCGTGTCAGCCGTGAATCGGCTAAGACCCGTGATATTACCGGTGGTCTTCCGCGTGTGGCTGAATTGTTTGAAGCCCGTAAGCCGAAAGAAAATGCGATCATTGCGAAAGTATCCGGTCGCGTCGAATTCGGTAAAGATTACAAAGCCAAACGGAAAGTTATTATTCGTCCGGATGATGGTTCGGAACCGATTGAATATCTTGTCCCGAAATCCAAAGTTATTGATGCGCAGGAAGGCGATCACGTTAAACGGGGTGATAACCTGATTAGCGGTAGCCCTGATCCGCATGATATTTTGGAAGTTTTGGGCGTTGAAGCCTTGGCTGAATATCTGGTTTCAGAAATTCAGGAAGTCTATCGTTTGCAGGGTGTGAAGATCAACGATAAGCATATCGAAACGATTGTTCGTCAGATGTTGCTGAAAGTTGAAATTACCCATGCGGGTGACAGCATCTTCTTGCCGGGTGAACAGGTCGAAAAAGAAGACTTTGAAGCGGTTAATGTCAAATTGGAAAGCCAAGGTCAGGAACCAGCACAGGCAACGCCGATCTTGCTGGGTATTACCAAGGCTTCCTTGCAGACCCGCAGCTTTATTTCTGCCGCATCCTTCCAAGAAACAACGCGTGTTCTGACGGAAGCCGCTGTTCAGGGTAAAATTGATACCTTAAGCGGTCTGAAAGAAAACGTCATTGTGGGTCGCTTGATCCCTGCCGGAACGGGTGCTGCGATGAAGCGTCTTCGTGTGACAGCTAACAGTCGTGATGCTGCTTTACGGGCTGCGAATAAGGCCGTTAATTTTGAACAGCCGACGATCGCTATCGAAAGTGACAACACGGAAACACCAGATGCAGCCGAATAATTTCTGATTATTCTTTCTGTTAAAAAAAGGCAGCGCTTTTCCGAGCGCTGCCTTTTTTATGGTTTGATAAAGAGGAAGTTTACTCAAAATTTCCGTCAAAACAGGCAGAGAATATCTGCCTTCTGATATCTATTTTAATATATTTCGAGGTAAATGCATAAAAATCAGGGGGTAGGGATAGCCTTGGCGATCTGTTTTGGATCGGCCTGTCTCGATAAAACCTAAATGACGATAGAAGCCAAGAGCTTGGCTATTTTCTTCGTTGACATCAACGGACAGGATATCGTTACAAAAAGAAATAGCCTGTTGCACAAGCCTGCGTCCGATGCCTTGTCCCATAAAATGAGGCTCAATAAAAAGCGCTTCAAGATGATTGTGAGAGCATAGCATAAATCCTATCGCGTTATCGCTGTCATCAACAGCGAGCCATAAGGATGCCATGGGCAAAAAATCATAGAGCGACTTTTCTATTTCAAGACGATCTTTTGCTTTTAGAAAAAGATGTGTTTCTTGCACCGCATCACGCCAGATTTCCATAACACGCTGCCCATCGCCAGAATTTGATTTTCTGATCCGAGATATGAAAGGCATCTGGGGCATAAATTGAAGGTAACCTTGGTTCAAAAAAGGGCTTAGATTTTTTTATAAGAAAAGATGAATAGTATTTGGGATGACCATGAAAGGCTTTGAAATGGTTATTTTCAGAGTTATTTAAAAAAACTACGATCTGTTTCTAAAATGCTTTAAATAGAGAAAAAGGTTTTTTTGTAAAAAGCCTTCCGTCTTATGGGAGACATTATGCTTTTATCATCACTTTCGCCGCAGGCTGCGTTATTGGGTGGCCTTGTTGAGATTTCGTTACAAGCGGGAAGAAGAGCTTTAGAAATTTATCATGGTGAATTTACTGTGATGAAAAAAGAAGACGATAGTCCGGTAACACAGGCAGATCGTGAGGCAGAAGCGATTATTTTGCAGGGATTGAAAAAAATACAACCCGGTGTCGCCGTCATAGCGGAAGAAGAATATGCCAAAACCAAAAAAAGTTATAATACGGACAGCTTCTTTTTAGTGGATCCGATTGATGGCACACAAGAATTTGTCAACAAACGGGACGAATTTACGGTTAATATTGCTTTGATTAAAAAAGCCTACCCTATTTTGGGTGTCATTTATGCGCCAGCTATCAACCGTCTTTATGCGGGTGATGTCTTGGCAAAAACGGCATGGGCAGCCGATGTAACCGACGATTTTCAAATAGAAAACCGGACTAATATCGCAATCCGTCAAGCGGGCGAAAAATGGGATGTGATGACCTCTTTTTCTCACAATAACCCGACAACTGAAGATTATTTGAAGCAATTACCTATCGGAGAGCGGATTAAGGCCGGTTCTTCTTTGAAATTCTGTCTATTGGCAGAAGGAAAAGCCGATATTTATCCCCGATTGTCACCTACCCATGAATGGGATACGGCTGCTGGTCAGGCTATTCTTTTGGCTGCTGGTGGGAATGTGATCGATGAAAAAGGCGAAAATCTGATGTATGGAAAACCGGGTTATCGCAACCCCGGCTTTATTGCCTATGGCTCGGAGCAGCCGCCGTTACCTGTAGAAAAATAAACATAAAAAAAGAGCCGGAAAATTCCGGCTCTTTCTCATTATATCTTTGGCCTATGAGGTCAGATCTTTTTCAAGCTCTTTTCTTCCAGCCATGCTTCAAGCGATTTGATCGTATAATCGCCATCCACAAATTCTTCTTTGGCGAGAAGTGACCGCTGCAAAGGAATAGTCGTTTTAATTCCGTCAATGATAAATTCTTCCAGAGAACGGGAAAGGCGGTTGATGGCTTCTTGCCTTGTTTCACCATGCACGATCAGCTTGCCGATCATGCTGTCATAATAAGGTGGAATCGCATAACCGCTGTAAAGGCCACTATCGACCCGAACCCCAAAGCCACCCGGAGCATGGTAGTTTTTTACCTTGCCCGGTGAAGGCATGAAATTATCAGGATCCTCGGCATTGATACGACATTCAATGGCATGGCCGGATAACGTAACCTGTTCCTGTGTACGGGACAGGCCTTGACCATCAGCAACGCGGATTTGTTCGCGCACCAAGTCCAAGCCA
>NZ_JAIWON010000095.1 GCF_020216885.1 Zymomonas sp.
GTGATGGCTTCTGTGACCGGATGTTCGACCTGAAGACGGGTATTCATTTCGATGAAATAGAATTGCCCATTTTCATATAAGAACTCAATCGTACCCGCGCCGCGATACTGCATATCGGACATGGCCTTGGCAACGATACCGCCCATCTCTTCGCGTTGTTCTGCAGAGATAACGGGTGAGGGGGCTTCTTCTAGCACTTTTTGATGGCGGCGCTGTAAGGAACAATCGCGTTCACCCAAATGGATGGCCTGACCTTCGCCATCTCCAAAAATCTGGAATTCGATATGGCGCGGGGCGGCCAGATATTTTTCCATATAAATGGTGTCATCACCAAAGGCAGCTTTAGCCTCGGATTTGGCTTGTGCCATCAGGCTTTCGAGTTCGCCTTCGCTTTGGACGACTTTCATCCCGCGACCACCACCACCGGAAGCCGCCTTAATCAGCACAGGATAGCCGATTTCTGCCGCGACAGCCTTGGCTTCGTTGATTTCGTGAAGGGGCCCGTCTGATCCCGGAACCAGCGGTAGGCCGAGTTTCCCCGCCGTCCGCTTGGCTTCGACCTTGTCGCCCATAATACGGATATGTTCCGGCTTGGGCCCAATCCAGATCAATTCATGGCTTTCGACGATTTCCGCAAAGCGGGCATTTTCAGACAAAAAGCCATAGCCCGGATGAATAGCATCGGCACCAGAAATTTCGGCAGCAGCGATGATATTCGGGATGTTCAGATAGCTTTCACCAGCGGGTGCGGGCCCGATGCAGACAGTTTCATCCGCCAAACGGACATGCATGGCATCGTCATCGGCAGTCGAATGCACCGCTACCGTTGCGATTCCCATTTCATGACAAGCACGATGGATACGAAGGGCGATTTCACCACGATTGGCGATAAGAATTTTTTTGATGGCCACGGAATTACTCTATTACCACCAGCGGCTGATCGAATTCGACCGGCTGGGCGTTTTCAACCATAATTGATGAGATGATCCCGCTTTTGGGTGTTATGATCGGATTCATCACTTTCATGGCTTCGACAATGAGCAGGGTTGCACCTTTTTCGACCTTGTCACCGACATGGACAAAATTAGAAGCGCCCGGTTCCGGTGCCAGATAAGCCGTACCAACCATAGGCGAATAGACTGTGCCGGGATGATTCGCGGCTTCAGCAACAGGTGCCACCACAGGCGCGGCCGGTGCTGTGTTCATCGCTGCCTGCTGCATCGGGGCAACTGGAATAGTCTGTGGCTGGGCATAGACGGTAGCGTTGCGAACGACACGAATACGGCGGTCGCCATCCTGCACTTCAATTTCAGTCAGGTTCGTCGCATCCAATAAAGTTGCGAGTTGATTCACTAATTCGGGATCGACTTGCATAGCTTCTTTGTGTTTTTCTGTCATTCTTACGCTCACGAAAATTATTCCGGCTATCCGGCATTTATTAATTGTTAAGGCATAAACTGTAATAACCGGATAGTTATACGGTTTCTGCCATGTCAGAGCTTGGCGGCGGCGTCCAGCGCAAGAGAGTAACTTTCTGCGCCGAATCCGGAAATTGTCCCCAATGCGGCCTCTCCGACATAGCTTTTATGACGAAAAGCCTCGCGGGCATGGGGATTGGAAAGATGCACTTCAATCACCGGCACCGTTATAGCTCTGATCGCATCATAGATCGCAACGGACGTATGCGTATAGGCCGCTGCGTTCAAGATAACGGCCTTTGCCTTTACAGCTTGAGCCTCCTGTAGCCAATCAATTAATGCCCCTTCGTGATTAGATTGTCTTATCTCGACGGTAACATCAAGTTTTTCTGCTTGAAGTTTTAATTTGTTAGCAATGTCTTCTAGCGTTTGATGCCCGTAGATCGTCGGTTCGCGTAATCCCAAGAGATTAAGATTAGGCCCGTTTAAAATAAATATGGTCGGCTTTTTGGCCATGATGTTACTTCCGGTTGCGAGTAGGGGTAAAGGCTCTTTATAGAACAGGTTAGATTTCTTAGGCAAAGGCAGCTTTTCATGAGTGATAGTCTCATCAATATCAAGCTAAATGGTGAACCTCATCAGGTAAAAGCCGGAATAACGATTGTGGCTTTGGCACAATCATTAGGCTTGAATCCGGCCAAGGTGGCTGTTGAACGCAATCTCGAAATCGTGCCGCGCTCTGAACTCGGCAATGTAACTGTTGAATCGGGCGATCAATTAGAAATCGTCCATTTTGTTGGCGGAGGTGATAATTTAATGTCTGATGATAGCTGGTCTGTAGCAGGCCATACCTTCAAATCCCGCTTAATTGTCGGCACCGGTAAATACAAAGATTATGCCCAGAATGCGGCAGCGGTAAAGGCCGCAGGGGCTGAAATCGTGACTGTGGCTGTGCGTCGGGTTAATCTGACTGACACATCTGCCCCGATGTTGACCGATTATATTGATCCAAAAGAATATTGTTTTCTGCCTAATACGGCTGGTTGCTTTAATGCTGAAGAAGCTGTCAGAACCCTGCGTTTGGCACGAGAAGCCGGTGGCTGGACTTTGGTAAAGTTGGAAGTTTTGGGCGAAGCCCGCACCCTTTATCCCGATATGGTCGAAACCTTGAAGGCAACTGAAATCCTTGTCAAAGAGGGTTTCCAGCCGATGGTCTATTGTAGCGATGATCCGATTATGGCGAAGCGTCTCGAAGAGGCGGGGGCTGTTGCTATTATGCCTTTGGGTGCGCCTATCGGTTCCGGTCTGGGATTACAAAATCCGGTGATGTTGCGTCTGATTGTTGAAGCCGCGAATGTACCCGTTCTGGTCGATGCCGGTGTCGGCACCGCTTCTGATGCAGCGGTTGCCTTGGAATTGGGCTGTGATGCCGTTTTGATGAATACGGCCATTGCCGAAGCTAAAAATCCGGTGTTGATGGCACAGGCGATGAAATCCGCCGTTGAAGCAGGGCGTATGGCCTATTTGGCCGGACGTATGGGAAAAAGGATGTATGCTGATCCGTCCAGCCCGTTGGCGGGTCTGATCTAGTATTCTATTAGAATCAAAAAACAGGAAAAGCAGGCCAAAAGCCTGCTTTTCTTTTTGGGGTCGGTTTTAGGCTTCAAAAACCGGAATAAGATGCTCGCCTTTCGGTGGTTCTGAAAAATATTCATTTACCAAAGCGCGCCATTGCGGCAGGGCATCTGATTTGCGGAAGCCTTCGACATGGGCTTCTATTGATTCCCAACGGATAACCAGACAAAAGCGGCCGTTATGTTCGTGAGAGCGGGTCAGAGTCATGCCTTCGCAACCCGGAGAATTGAGAAATAATGGTTTTGCCTTTTCAACAGCAGCGATAAAAGAATCTTCTGAATTTTCCTTAATAGGAATCTGCAAGAATTCATAAATCATACAACAACTCCCAATCTCTTTAGCAAAGAATCATAAGTTTGTTAAATTTTCCTGTAAATTGTAAAAAGCCTTTGCGGTAAAAATTTTTATATTTCTGGGAACCTATTTCTCTTCTCCTTCGTTGGTAAAGTATTGATCGAATGTTGATGGTTTCACTTAAAGAAAAGCGGCTTTATTTTAAGTCGTGTTTAAGTGTCTTAATTAAATGGAGGAGGTAGATATGTCAGGCACCTACAATAAAATTAAAGGGACTGCACAGAAAGCCGTCGGCGTAGGCAAAGAAGAAGTCGGTAAGGCGATTGACGATCCCGAATTGCAGAGCAAGGGTATTCTTGAGCAGGCTCAAGGTGCAGCTTCAAAGGCGTTCGGTAATGCCAAGGAAGCTATCAGTGATGGTATTGATAAAGCCAAAGATGCTTTGGAAGACCTGAAAGACAGCGCTCAGGAAAAATTTGAAGATATTAAAGAATCTGTCGAGAAAAAGACGAAATAACGTCCGGTAATACTCATATAGCTTATATCCTATAATTTCACCCTTATCCCTGAATTCCTTGGGCGTCGGTTTTCTTAACCGGCGCCTTTCCCCATTTTGGAATATTTTATTTTAGAATTTTGATTGGTGAGGGAACGGGTCACTTTCTTATGATTTGGGGATGATATAGAAGCGGCACTCATTTTGTCGCGTCTTTTGGCCTTTTGCTTGCTAAAAAGATGATTCTTGTTCATGTCATGCGTGACAAGGTCAGGAGATCAAGCTGTCCTGACCCGACTATCGTTTATAGCGATGGATTTTCCCAACAGGCTTCTTTTTGAATTCAGGTTTCATGACTGCTCATTCTTCACGCCCAGATAGACGCACATTCGCTATTATTTCCCATCCTGATGCCGGTAAAACAACGCTTACCGAAAAATTGCTGTATTTCGGTGGTGCTATCCATCTGGCCGGTGAGGTGAAAGCCCGTGGTGACAATCGCCGCGCGCGTTCAGACTGGATGAAAATCGAACAGCAACGCGGTATTTCGGTTACCTCTTCGGTGATGACCTTTGAATATGATGGTTTGACCTTCAATCTATTGGATACACCGGGGCATGAAGATTTTTCCGAGGATACCTATCGCACTTTGACCGCCGTTGATTCTGCGGTCATGGTCATTGATGCTGCCCGTGGTATTGAAGCCCAGACCCGTAAATTATTCGAGGTTTGCCGCCTGCGGTCGGTGCCGATTATTACCTTTATCAATAAAGTGGATCGTGAAGGCCGACCTATCTTTGAATTGCTCGATGAGATTGCCGATCAGTTGGCTTTGGATGTTAGCCCGATGGTTTGGCCTGTCGGTATGGGTGGCCTGTTTGAAGGGCTTTACGATATTGAGCATAAGAAGCTGTTGAAGCCGTCAAAAGAAGATAATCATGCCTATCGCGGGGATGCGACGGTTATTTCCGGTTTGGATGATCCCAAATTGGAAAGCCTTATTTCAGAAAATGCTCGCCAGAATTTAAAAGAAGAAGTCGAGTTAGCGGAAGTCGGTTATGCCGAATTTGACGAAAAAGCCTATCAATCTGGCGATTTGACACCAGTCTATTTTGGGTCGGCTTTGAAAGATTTTGGTGTTGAACAGTTGATTTCTGCCATTGCGCGCCATGCACCGGGCCCTCGACCACAGCCTGCTGACCCAGAGCCAGTAAACCCCGATGATCCTTCTGTGAATGGTTTTATCTTTAAAGTGCAGGCCAATATGAATCCGGCACATCGGGATCGTGTGGCCTTTATGCGGCTTTGTTCTGGTCGGTTCCGCCGTGGTATGAAGTTGAACCAGATTGGGACAGGGAAAGCAATTTCCATTCATAGCCCGATTTTGTTTTTTGCCCAGAATCGTGAAGTTGCCGACGAAGCCTTTCCTGGGGATATTATCGGTATTCCGAACCATGGCACTTTGAGGGTTGGCGATACCTTGAGCGAGAATAGTCAGGATTTGACCTTTACGGGGTTGCCTGACTTTGCACCTGAAATTTTGCGGCGTGTTGTTTTGTCTGACCCGACAAAATCAAAGCAATTACGAAAAGCGCTGGATGATATGGCAGAAGAGGGTATTATCCGCGTCTTTCATCCAGTAATCGGCGGGCAGTGGATTATCGGTGTTGTCGGGCAGTTGCAGTTGGAAGTCTTTATTTCTCGATTGGATGCCGAATATCGGGTGGCTGCGGCATTGGAACCGTCGCCATGGCAGACGGCACGCTGGCTGTCTTGTGATGATCCCAAAATATTGGCCAATTTTATCGCGACGCATCAGTCTTCCATTGCAGAAGACCGTGATAAAGCCCCGATCTTTATGGCAAAAGATGGCTGGGAATTGAATTACGTTTCCGAACGTAATAGCGATATTCGTTTCTTGGCCACCCGTGAAAGACGCTAATGGATATAGAGGCGATAATCTTTATATTCTTGTAAATGTTGCGTTAAATTACTTTTACAAGCGCGATTTATTCAATAGTGAAATGGCGTGTTTACCTTGCAATGGATAGATAGGGACGCGCCATTTTTCTGAATAAGTCTTTTTATTATCTGTCGGGCTTTTTAGCTGGAAGCCTCGCCATGATAGCCCCGCTCCATGCTGAAACGGGTGATATTTTACAGGATAGCGACCCTTTGGGAGCGATCTGCACTGATCGTCCAACCAAATCATCGGCGGCTTGCACTGTCCCTAAAGGGCATTGGCAAATAGAAGCGGATGTTACCAATTATAGTGAATCCCGTTCCGGCAATTTGAATAGTCAAACGCTTTTGGCGACAAACCCGACTTTGAAATATGGCATTAACAGCTATATGGATTTTCAGGTTAACTGGGTTCCTTATAGCCAAATTTGGACACAGGATCGTGTTACCCATGAAAAACATAATTATGGCGGGTCGGGCGATGTTATTATGCGTTGGAAAACCCGATATTATGAAGATGACCGTTTTAGTTTAGCGGTTATCCCCTATGTGAAAGCGCCCGCAGCGGGGCATAAAATCGGTAATCGTCATTGGGAAGGGGGCATGGTCGCGGCGGCCAATATCAAATTGCCAGCCGGATTTTTGCTTACCTTGGCACCAGAAGTTGATATCGTTTTGAATGATGACAATAAGGGTATGCATGCGGCGATGCAGAATGTGTTCAATCTGGCGCGTCCGCTGACCAATCGTTTGACCTTGATTGGTGAATTATGGTCGGCGACCAATTTTGATCCATCAGGAAAAACAACCCAATATTCCGCCGATAGTGCGCTTGTCTATGCCCTGACCCAGACAATCCAGTTAGATATTGGTGCGAATGTCGGTTTGAATAGGGATACACCTGCCGAGCAAATATATTTGGGAATTAGTAAAAGATTTTAGGCTGATTGTAATAAAGCAAATAATATTATTTTAGGATAAAGTAATTTTTTGTTGGGGCTAATTTACTTTTTCCTATTTGGGAACAGACAAGACCTGTTTTTTAATATTCCCTATTACATGCTCTTAAGAAAGGCTTTCCAAAATGAATAATACACGGCCTCCATTTCCGCCTTTCTTAACAAAAGAAGCGGCTGCAATCAAAGTGCGACTGGCTGAAGATGCATGGAACAGCCAAAATCCAGAGAAAATTGCCTTAAGTTATACGGTTGATAGCTATTGGCGTAATCGCAGTGCGTTTATTCAAGGTCGTGAGGCGATTATCCAATTTTTGCGTGATAAATGGCTAAAAGGACAAGAATATCGACTAATTAAAGAGCTATGGAGCTTTTCCGATAATCACATTGCGGTACGCTTTGCCTATGAATGGCATAATGACGGCGGCCAATGGTTTCGTTCTTATGGGAATGAAAATTGGGAATTTGATGAAGCGGGACTGATGCGGCGGCGTTTAGCCAGTATCAATGATATGGCGATAAAAGAAAGTGAACGGCTCTTTTCTTGGCCGATAGGTCGCCGACCCGATGATCATCCTTCGCTGAGTGAATTGGGCTTGTAAGAATCTTGTTCACTTTTTTAAAAATATTTTACCGCATATAATTTTATCCGCGATAACGCAGATGATCGATGAGAAGTGAGAGAGCAGGGGAGTGTTTACGACTGGGATAATAAAGATGATATCCTGAAAAAAGTGGACACCAATCTTCAAGAACTCTGATTAACCGTCCGTTTTGAATATGGGATAAAACTGTATCTTCGGGTAGATAGGCTATACCCAGCCCATCAAGCGCAGAATGCAAGCGCAAGTCTAGATTATTGAAAGTCAGCTGCCCTTCTACCCGAATATTTATTTTTTGATTATCTTTCTCAAGATCCCATGGGAAGATACCTCCATAGGTCGGAAGACGAATATTGATACAATTATGTGCCATCAGATCATGGGGTGATTGGGGTTTTGGGTGTTTTTGAAAATAGGCTGGCGAGGCAACAATAGCCATACGCATATCTGCACCTATTTTTATGGCAATCATATCCTTTGCTACCTGTTCACCTATTCGGATACCAGCATCATACCCTTGTGCGACAATGTCAGTTAGGCCGTAATCGACAATTATTTCAACATTTATATCTGGATAGTGAGGCAGAAACGAATTGAGTGCGGGCTGGAGAATAGAAAGGGCAGAGTGTTCCCCTGCTGTGATCCGAAGGCTGCCTACAGGCTTGTCTTTCATTGCAATCAGGTCAGCCAGCTTGGCTTCGATTTCAGTAAATCTGGGCGCTAAGGTTCTATAAAGATGTGTGCCTGCTTCTGTCGGTGTCACGCTTCTGGTTGTGCGTCTTAGTAGTTGTATACCTATCCTTTCTTCAAGTGCGCGTATTGTCTGGCTTAGAGCCGACTGTGAAACACCAATTTTCGCGGCGGCACGGGTAAAACTGCGTTCGTGAGCTACCATGGTGAACACGGCTAAATCATTGAAATTTTCTTGTGCCATTGATTAGCCCTACTAATGATAACATCCCGATTACCCTATCTAATCCCCTGATCCAAGACCGCCTATTTATGAAGAACCTTTCCCGCTTTGGTGTGTCCAGAAGCGTAAAGATATAAAATTCAGGAGATTCAAAATGGCGACATGGCTTATTACAGGATGTTCTAGCGGCCTTGGTCATGAAATAGCCAAAGCCGCGCTTGATGCGGGTCATAATGTCATTGTTACCGCCAGACAATCTAAGCGTTTGCAGGATTTTGTTGCGAATTACCCTGATAGAGCCTTAGCTGTTGATTTAGATATAACCCGCAAAGACCAAATTGATGCCGTGATACAGGCTGCAAATACAGCTTTTGGCCAAATTGATATTCTGGTGAACAATGCCGGATATGGATACCGTGCGGCTATTGAAGAAGGTGATGACAAAGAGGTCAGCAATCTTTTCCAAACGAATGTCTTTGGCGCTGTTTCCATGATGAAGGCCATTCTTCCTACGATGCGGGAAAAACGACAGGGCATCATCGTTAATATTTCTTCGGTTGCGCCTTATATAGCGAGCCCAGGATCGGGGTATTATTCTGCTACAAAATTGGCCTTGGAAGGTGTCTCTGCGGCTTTACGTAACGAGGTTAAATCTCTTGGCATTAAGGTGATGACTGTTCAGCCCGGTGCTTTCCGCACAGATTTTGCAGGGCGCTCCCTTCATGGAGCAAAAACGACTATTGCGGATTATGATTTGACAGTAGGACCGCGCCGTAAATCCAATGATACCACAAGCGGTAAAGAACTGGGTGATCCCGTCAAAGCGGCTCATATTTTACTCGATGTCATCACAGGGAGTAATTTGCCTGATCACCTTCTTTTAGGAAGTGATGCCGTCAAATGGGCAAAAGATGCGATCTATGACAAATCCCAAGAAATTAACCGATGGGAGGCCGTTAGTAAAAAAACAGATTTTTAAAAGGAAATCAGCTTTTTACTTTCTGTAGCTTAAAGGAAATTATCATGGAATTTCGTGTTTTAGGGCAAAATCTTAAAGTATCCTCTATTGGTCTTGGCTGTATGGGAATGACTGGTGTTTATGGAGAAAAAGCCGATCATACCGCCATGGTGAAGCTGATTAGGGAAGCCTTTGATTTAGGCATTACATTTTTTGATACAGCTGAAATCTATGGCCCTTTTGTTAATGAAAATTTGGTTGGCGAGGCGGTCAAGCCCTTTCGAGATCAGGCTGTTCTTGCAACCAAATTCGGTTTTGATATCGATATGGAAACGGGTGAAAGGCGGGGCGGCACGAATAGCCGACCGGAGCATATTCGAAAAGTTGTGGAGGCTTCGCTTAAAAGATTACGGACAGATTATATCGACTTGCTTTATCAGAATCGTGTTGATCCCAATGTCCCGATTGAAGATGTTGCGGGCGCGGTAAAAGATTTAATTGCCGAAGGTAAGGTCAAGTATTTTGGATTGTCTGAAGCGGGTATCGAAACCATAAAGAAAGCGCATGCGATACAGCCGGTAACAGCGCTTCAGAGTGAATATTCGTTATTTTGGCGGGAGGCCGAGCATGAAATATTGCCGCTATGCGAAAAACTTGGGATTGGTTTTGTGCCATTCAGTCCATTAGGTGCCGGATTTTTAACCGGACAGATTGATGAAAACACAAAATTTGATCCCAGTGATTTCCGTAATCTGGTACCGCGTTTTTCACCGGAAGCGCGCAGGGTCAATATGGCGTTGGTCGATATCGTAAAGAACTATGCCAAACAGAAGAAAGCAACAGCGGCGCAGATCGCTTTGGCTTGGTTGCTCGCTAAAAAACCGTGGATTGTACCTATTCCTGGCACGACAAAATTATCCCGATTGCAAGAAAATATCGGTGCTGTTGATGTTGATCTGTCAGTATCGGATATGGTCGCGATAGATAAAGCCATATCGGCTATACCGATACAAGGCGATCGTTTGCCAGAAAGCTATTTAAAAATGACGGGTTTATAGAAATGAACCCTTGCCGAGTATATGAAGATCAGAAATTATAGATTATTTTCAGTGATGCCATTTTCTAAATTTGGCATCGCTTTTTTATCCTTGGCACCAAAGATAATCATTATTTTGCTAGATATAAAATGGCGGAGAGGGTGGGATTCGAACCCACGGTACGCTTCCACGCACGACGGTTTTCAAGACCGTTGCCTTAAACCACTCGACCACCTCTCCCGCTTAGAAATGCGATCGTCATCAATCAAATCGATGTGGAAGAGGCTCTGTAGCAGCATAAATCCGATAAGGGAAGCCTTTTTTCTGGTGAATAAGAGATGTTAAGGCTTTCTCATTTTGGTATTTTTTCTCTATATAGAGCGTGACTGATGAAAAGAACGCGTGATTTTGGGGCTTTATATCTAGAGATAATAAAAGGATAACGCCCCGTTCGGCGAATGACGTTCTTTTTTTATCAGTTTATTCCGGTTCTATTTGAAGAATAGTCTTGGTTATCAAGTGATATTCTGAACAACAGCTAGGCTTAGGCAGATATGATGGTGCGTGTATTTCAGTCAGGGAAAAGAAAATTATTCTGTGCTGTCGCCCAATTTTTTATTTTTTGTCTTTGTCCCGTTTTTTTTATTATGTCGCCGCTTTCAGCCGCCGTTATTCACACAACGCTGCCTTATTGGGCATCGATTAGTGCCAGTGAAGCCTTTATGCGGAGTGGCCCCGGAGCAAATTATCCCGCGATTTGGCATTATCAGCGGCCTGATTTGCCTGTCAAAGTGATTGCCCGTCATGAAAATTGGAGAAAAGTGGAAGATATTGACGGGGCGACGGGATGGATCGCCTCGGCTTTACTTTCTGACAGGCGCACCGCGATTTTGAATTCTGTTGGTATCCAAAATTTATATGCAGAGCCTTCGGCAACCGCGTCAGTTATTTGGCGGGCTGAAAATGGTGTTATTGGTCGTGTTTCAAAATGTCGTGAGAATTGGTGCTTATTCAACATTCGTGGTCAGACTGGCTATATCAATAGCCGCAACCTATGGGGTGTCGATCCCAATGAAGAGATCAAATGATCCCTTCTCGCGCTTTAACACTAAATAATATTTGTTTTGTTAACAATTTTATCGTTTTTTTGTAGAAAACGGCAAAATAATTATCTTCAGTGACGGAAAAAATATGGCTGTTTTTAGAGTGAACTGCTCGACCCTTCGCAAGTTATTATGCGTCACTGTTCTTTCTGTCGCGTCGCCTCTTGTCGCCAGTCCTCCTTTACCAACGCCGATGGCTTTGTCTTCACTGGAAAGTGGAGAATGGCGGATTTCTGTGCTTCCGAAAGGCATGACGGATGTCTGTCTCGGTAATCCACATCAGTTGATGCATAGTGCCATTCCGTCAGGCCAATGTGATGCGTTGGTGGTGGATAATAAGCCAGATATGGCGAC
>NZ_JAIWON010000180.1 GCF_020216885.1 Zymomonas sp.
TAATAAAAAAACATGTGACGGTTTAATTTAATTTAACAATATATTTAAAATAGATATTTGTTTTTATTTTGTCTAAAATAAGTAATTATAAAAAAATATCACTTATGTAATATTTTCTTTAAAGAAGAGGACAATACAACTTGTCGGAACATCAATATCTTCGCCTCGTCTCGGATATTCTGGAAAAAGGCGATCAGCGTCATGATCGCACCGGAGTCGGAACGCTGTCTTTGTTTGGTGCGATGATGCGGTTCGATCTTTCCAAAGGTCGGATACCGATTCTAACAACTAAAAAAGTATCTTATCGCTTGGCTATTCGTGAAATGCTTTGGTTTCTTTCCGGCGATACCAATATCCGACCTTTGGTTGCGCAAGGTGTTTCGATATGGAGCGATTGGCCATTGGCTCGTTACCAGAAGGAAACCGGCGATCAGCTTACCAAGAAAGAATTTGAGGCACAGATTCTGGCGGATGATGCCTTTGCAAAGGCATGGGGCGATTTGGGACCCGTCTATGGTCGGCAGTGGCGGCGATGGCAGGGGAGTGACGGGCAGGTTTATGACCAAATAGCGACTCTGATTGAAACCCTGAAAAGCAATCCTTCCAGTCGCCGGATGCTTTTCCACGGTTGGAATGTCGCTGAATTAAAAGATATGGCCTTGCCGCCTTGCCATATGGTCTATCAATATCATGTGACATCCGATGGTCGATTAAATAGTCTTCTTTATCAAAGAAGTGCGGATGTCTTTTTAGGGCTGCCTTTTAATTTAGTGGGGGCTGCGGCTTTGCAAGCGATGCTTGCCGATCAGGCTGGATTGGCTTTAGGAGATTTGGTGTGGACAGGCGGTGATGTTCATATCTACCGCAACCATATCGACCAGATGAAAGAACAACTTACCCGTAAACCGCGGGCGTTTCCTCACCTACAATTAACACGTCATCCTGACCGCATCACAGAGTATAAAATCGAGGATTTTGCAATCACGGGATATGACCCTCATCCCCCTATCAAGGGCGCGGTTGCAGTTTGATTATGCAGTATTTTTAAAAAATTTCAGACGGTGGAACCAATATCTTTCGAGCTCGTTGATTAAGTAATTGATGTAAAATTAATCAACTTACTATTCCTTATTTGGAATAGTGAGCTTTGGCTTAAAAAGTAATTTAACTGCATATTGCAACTAATTTCTCTTTAAAAATGGAGTAATTTAGCTGTTATTTAAAATAAATGCAGATCATTTCATAAAAAATGAGGAAAAATTAAGGATGAGTCCTTCTTTGTAAAAAGGAGGACTGTCCTAAGCTGAAGTAATAAGAAAGGTAGGCTCTTTTATGGCATATGAATCTGTCAATCCCGCCACTGGCGAAACCGTCAAAAAATACCCTGATTTTTCGGATAAACAGGTTAAAGAATCCGTTGATCGGGCGGCGACTGTCTTCAAAAATGACTGGAGCCAGCGAACGATCGCGGAACGGAGCAAGGTGCTTCATAAGGCTGCTGAAATCTTCCGTTCCGATGTGGATAAATATGCCAAGCTCCTGACTATCGAAATGGGCAAAAAGATTGCTGAAGCCCGCGGCGAGGTCAAATTATCGGCTGATATCCTTGATTATTATGCCAAAAACGGTGAAAAATTTCTGGCACCTCAAAAGGTTGAAGAAAAGCCGGGGGCGGTCGTCAAAGCCTTTCCACTTGGACTGCTTTTAGCGATTGAGCCTTGGAACTTCCCTTACTATCAGCTTGCCCGTATCGCAGGGCCTTATCTGATCGCGGGAAATGCCCTTCTGGTGAAACATTCCTCTTCCGTGCCTCAAAGCGCCCATGCCTTTGAAGCCGTTTTGGAAGAAGCGGGCGCACCCAAGGGTATTTATACCAATCTTGATGCCTCACCAGATCAGATTAGCCAAATTATCGAAGATCCTCGGGTGCGTGGTGTAACCGTGACCGGTAGCGCTTCGGTTGGGGCTGAATTGGCCGCCAAAGCCGGTAAGATGTGGAAAAAATCGGTCATGGAGCTGGGCGGCAGTGATGCCTTCATCGTTCTTGACGGTGTCGATATTGATGACAAGCTGATTGATAAAGCCGCCTATGGACGGTTGTTTAACGCAGGGCAGGTTTGCTGCGCTGCCAAGCGTTTTATTATCGTTGGACAAAAACGCGCCGAACTTTTCACGCAAAAGCTAAAACAGCGCTTTGAAGCTCTAAAAATTGGTGATCCCATGGAGGAATCTACCGATTTGGGGCCTTTGTCTTCGGTTGGTGCGCGAGATCAGGTTATTAAACAGGTCGAAAAAGCGGTTCAAAATGGCGCAAAACTTGTTTGTGGTGGGACGGCGATAGAAGGCAAGGGTGCCTTCATGAAAGCTGGTATCCTGACCGATATTAAGCGCGAGAATCCTGCCTATTTTGAAGAATTTTTTGGCCCTATTGCCCAAATTTACGCAGTGAAAGATGAAGCCGAAGCTATCGAGCTTGCCAATGACTCGCCTTATGGCTTGGGCGGTGCCGTTTTTGCTCCCGATGTGGAACAGGGACGCAAAGTGGCAGAGCAAATTGAAACCGGCATGGTGGCGATCAATAAGCCTCTATGGACTGCGCCTGAACTGCCTTTCGGTGGGGTTAAACATTCCGGCTATGGTCGCGAATTATCCCATTTCGGTATTCAGGAATTTATCAACTGGAAATTGATAGACGCTTCTGCGGCCTAAAAACTTCTCAAAATCCGTTTCAAATGGAAAAGATAAAAGCCGATCTGAAATCCAGATCGGCTTTTATTGTTTAGTCTATCTAAAAAAACAGGCCATCCATAGATGACCTGTTTTAAATTTGAACTTTGTCTTTAGACCTTAGTCAACAAAAGCCCGCTCGATGACGAAATCACCGGGTTCGCTGTTGGAGCCTTCTTTGAATCCCTGTTCATTCAGGTATTTTTCAAAGTCCTTAATCATGTCCATGCTACCACAAAGCATCAAACGGTCTGTCGCTGGATCAAGTTTTTTTGACAAGCCAATCCGATCGCTGAATAAAGAACCGTCCTCAATCATGGTATTGATGCGGCTGGTGCGCTCAAATTCTTCTCGGGTAACGGTTGGAATATAGGTGAATTGTTCTGCGGCTTCTTCAGAGACCAGCGGATCATCCGCAATCTGATTTACTAGATCATCATAATAGGCAAGGTCGCTGACGCGGCGGACGCTGTGAACCAGAATGATTTTTTCAAATCGATCGTAAATATCC
>NZ_JAIWON010000096.1 GCF_020216885.1 Zymomonas sp.
TTACGATCATAAAAGAGTTCAAAAGCCGCGGCGGCTTGCCCGATCAACATCGAAAGACCGTCTATTGTCTGCATCCCGCGGGCTTTTGCGGCCTTTAATAAGGGCGTTTCCAAAGGAACATAAACGATGTCATAGACGAGGCTGCGCGGATCGACCTTTTCAAGGCTGAGATCAAGCGGTGGCTGGCCAGACATCCCCAAAGTTGTGGCATTGACGATTACCCCTAACTCACCATCTTGAAGCGTAAATTCGGGTTCGCGATTGTCTTCCAGACTGTGAAATTCGATATCGCCGCGTAATGCCCCGATATCTCTTGCCAAAGCGCGGGCTTTTTCAAAATTGCGGTTGACGATCTGGCAAGTAAAACCCGCCTCGGTCAGTCCCAGTGCTACAGCACGAGCGGCACCACCCGCACCAACGATGAAGGCTTTCCTTAAGCCTTGGCCTTGGGCTTTTATGGCTGGCTGAAGCGCTTCCATGAAGCCGGTAATATCGCTGTTATAGCCTTGCAAACGGCCATCTTCGGCTACTCTGACGATGTTGACCGCGCCTGCTTTTTCAGCCAGCGGGTCAATTTCATCCAGTAATGGAATGACGGCTTGTTTATGCGGCACCGTGACATTGACCCCGCGCATCCCCCATGCAGGTAACGCCTTGATGGCTTGGGCGAGATGGTCGGGATGCACGGGAAAACGACTGTAATCGCCATTGATGCCGCAGGCTTCCAACCAAAAGCGATGGAGTGCCGGAGACTGGCTATGGGCGATTGGCCAACCGATCACACCAGCAGTTGCGGGGACGGGGCGTTTATTTTCTGTATTGCTCATGCCTCTACTATTGAGGCTTTGCGCAAATAGGCAAGCAAAGGAAGCAGTGGAAGCCCCATAATCGTGAAATGATCGCCTTGGATAGCTTCAAAAAGTTGAATACCGAGGCCTTCAAGGCGGTAGCCACCGACGCAATAGCCGATTTCTGGCCATTCCTGATCAAGATAATGAGAGAGAAAGCTGTCTGAAAAAGCGCGCATCGTCAAAGTCGCGCTGTCGTGATGGCGAAAAACCGTTTTGCCTTTTTCAATAATGGCGACGGCACTGGTCAATATATGTGATTTTCCCGCCAATAACCGGAGATGATCGGCGGCATCTTGTCGACTGACAGGTTTGTTCAACAAGGCACCTTCTTTTGTCATCACGGTTGAATCGCAGCCTAAAACAAGATCATCAGGATATTGGCTGGCGACAGCCTGTGCTTTGGCTTCGGCAAGGGTGAGCGCTAGTTGGCAGTTATCCCGCTTTTCAGCCTGCCATTTTTCTTTGATCGCGGTTTCGTCAACTTCGGTTGTCTGGACAGTAAAAGGGACACCGGCGGCGGTCAAAAGGGCTGATCTGATTTTAGAGGAAGAAGCGAGAATAAGCGCCATAAAGTTTTCCTGAAGGCAATTTTTGACAAAGGCCAGAATAGCTTTTTTTCGGAAAAAACCGATCTTTTTTTGCGTCTTTTGTTTTTGGGCGCAAGAAAGATATGATATTTTTTTAATTCCTATTTATTATTTTTATCTAGATAGAGAATTTTTTATTTTATTTTGATTGAAAGTTATTTTGAATATTTTATTTGAAATATTAAAATACAAATTTTTTAAAAAATCGTTTGTTAAGAGTCTTTCAGAGTTAGCGTAATATGCCTTTTTTATAAAATTTTTGAATAAAATTAGATTTTGAGGATAGATAAAACAAAATGAAGAGATAGCCTAGAATAGTGTTGTTTGTAATAATGACAAAAATATTTAGGTTATTTTTTAGATAAATTATACCATTATTCAATGATATTAAAATATTTCTATCGGGGGGATGTATGAAAGCCGCTTGTTCTTGGGTGATGAAGGTCACGATGCTTTTGTCTGCGCCGATGGGGGTGGCTCCGCTTTGGGCAGAGACAAACCCGCCTGCGGTCATGATCCCCTCTCAAGCCTTTCAGCCGGTGATGCGTAATTTAAAAAGTCCCGATAAGGCCAATCAAACCCGTGGCTTTATTAAAATGCAGCAAGCAGCTTCTGGCGGAAATCCGAAAGCAGAATATAATTTCGGGGCTTTGTATCATGAAGGTCTTGGAACAGCGCAGGATTTTATTCAGGCGCGTTATTGGATAGAAAAATCGGCGGAACAAGGCTATCCCGCAGCGGAAGCCTTGTTAGGAAATATCTATCATTTCGGAAGAAAGGGTATCCCTGAAGATCTTGAAAAGGCTTTTTACTGGACAGAAAAAGCCGCTAATCAGGGCGTGGTTTCGGCACAAAGAGATTTAGCTTTAATCTATCATCAAAGAGCCTTGGCACATAAAATAGCACCGTTAGAAGGGCAGCAAAAAGCCCTTTATTGGATGGGAAAGGCCGCTGATCGGGGTGATTTAGAGGCCAAATTCCAAATGGCCAATGTCTATTTGTCTGGTATCCCGAATTTACCGCAATATGCAGCAGATAACGAAAAAGCCTTTTCTTTGTGTAAGGATGCGGCCGAGAAGGGGCATCTAAAAGCGGCCGCTCTTTTGGGAAAAATGTATTATAGTGGCGATAGCGGGGAGGTTGATCAAAAAGCCGGATTTTATTGGACAGAAAAAGCCGCTCGTCTGGGTGATCCTTTCGCAGAATATAATATGGCTCGTTTCTATAATCCCCAAAATGGCAATCAACGGATCGATCCAGATACCGCTTTTTACTGGATGGAGAAGTCAGCCAATCATGGTTTTCATCCTGCGGAGAGCGCATTAGGGCGCTTTTATCGTGACGGTCAAGGGACAGGAAAAGACCCCCAAAAAGCTGTTTTTTGGTATAATCGAGCCGCAGAAGGAGGCAATATTCAAGGGCAGATTGATCTGGCGATGGCCTATTATCGCGGCGAAGGCACCGAAAAAGACTATAAAAAGGCTTTTTATTGGTGTGAAAAAGCGGCCAATCAGGGCATGGAAGAGGCTGAAGATCAATTGGCTTTGATGTATCATCAGGGTGAAGGCATCCAGAAAGATGACGATAAAGCCGCCGAATATTATCAAAAGGCATGGGCAAAACATCATTTTGACAATCCAGCGACCGTGATGGGTGATCTTTATTTTGAAGGTCAGAAATTAGACCGAAATTATCCGAAGGCCTTGGCATGGTATCAGAAAGCGGCTGCTGAAAATGACAGTCGTGCCGAAAATGCTATCGGGAATATGTATTATAGTGGCTTGGGGGTGCCGCAGGATTTTAAACAGGCCTTGGTCTGGTATCGCAAGGCAACGGCTGATTTTTATCATACCCAAGCCTATGATGCTGAAATGAAATTGGGTGATATGTATTCTAAAGGGCAGGTCGTCCCAAAGGATTTGAAGCAAGCCTTTTCATGGTATGAAAGATCAGCACGCCATCATTACAAACCCGCCGAAATCATTTTATCTGACCTGTATCAAAAAGGGATCGGGGTCGAGAAAAACCAAGAACAGGCTATTTATTGGCATCGTAAGGCCTTTGACAAAGCCTTTGCCGAGATAGACGATAGGCTGGATGATCATGCCCAAGGTATGGCGATGCTCTATCAGGCCGCTGAAGAAGCCAAGAAAGACGCGGCTTCACCGAAGGCCAAAGAAGGCATGCTTTCCGATGAAAAGCAATGAGTGGCTGGAGGTTTTAAGCGGTTATGGGATGAGGCTGGCGGTGAGTGGATAAAGTGACAACAGCAGTAAAGCAGCCATCGTCAGATTGAATAACCGGAGAAGAAGAGGGCGTTTCATCCATTGATGCAAGATGCTGCCACAAAGCATCCAGAGAAGGCTACAAGGGAGTAATATCAATATCCCTATAAGCGTGGCTTTGAGCAAGTCAGCAAAGGCATAGCCTGTGGGGAGGTAAGTCGACGCCATACCGGTTGCCGCCAACCATAATTTGGGGTTGATAAATTGTAAGGCGAAAGATTGGAAAAAGCCAAAGGCTTTTTGTCTTGTGGGTGTTTCTCTGCCTTTCGATGTGGCAATTTTCCATGCAAGATAAAGAAGATACAAAACGCATAGAATTTGCATGATTTTATAACATTGGGGAAAATGTTGGAAAACAGCATTGAATCCTGATCCGACCAAAAGCGCCAGAAAGAAAAATCCACAGCAAAGCCCAGCGAGGAAGGGTAGGGATTTTTTAAAGCCATAATGAAAGCATGAAGCCGAAAGCAGGGCATTATTGGGCCCCAGCGTGATGCTGTTTGAAAACAGGAACAGGCAAAGCGCGGATAATTCTGTAAAAGACAGCATCGAGGAATCCCTGTGTTTTTGTATAAGAAAAGGGAACGCCTTTTTTATGGTCGGGCGGGCATGCCTTGGCTGTCTTTTGGGATAAATTATGGATATTCATCTTTCCAACAGATAGTTCAGGTTATTCCTATCACTTCTATTGATGAATGATAGGCCATCCGGCGATGACATTTGAACAGCTCCGTATTTTTGTCAGCGTGGCAGAGCGCCAGCATATGACTGCGGCATCCCAAGATTTGCATCTGTCCCAGTCGGCGGTTTCTTCGGCGATTGCGGCTTTAGAAAATCGCTATGACGTGAAATTATTCCATCGCATCGGGCGCGGTATTTCCTTGAGTGAGGCAGGGCAACTTTTTCTGGAAGAAGCCCGATCGATATTGAGAAGCGCCGAGGCAGCCGAAGTGATGTTGAAAGAAATTGGCGGCTTGAAACGGGGTGTTTTGCGTCTGGTTGCCAGTCAAACCATCGCTTCTTATTGGTTGCCGCCGCTTCTTTTAGATTTTCGGAGGCGTTATCCTTTATTGGATTTGGATGTTGCTATTGCTAATAGCGAGCAGGCCGCTTTGCAGGTTGAGCAAGGGCGTGTCGATCTGGGTTTTGTTGAAGGCGTAGTTGATCATCCGTTATTAGCGCAATGGCCGATTGGGCAGGATCATTTGTTATTAGTGCGCTCTACGCCTTTTCCTGAAAAGGATATTGATGCAGATTATTTGCGATCTGCCAGTTGGGTTGTCCGTGAAAAGGGTTCCGGCACTCGTTCAACTTTTGATCAATTTTTACGCCTCTATGGCGTTGATCCTGACAGCTTGCAGATGGTTTTGGTCTTGCCTTCCAATGAATCCGTGCGAACCGCCGTGGAGGCCGGAGCCGGAATAACCGCTTTGTCTTCTTTTGTGGTGGCTCCTGCCCTTAAGGCGGGTGTTCTTCATGCGGCTGATTTGGATTTAAAGCCCCGTCCATTTTTCGCTTTACGCCATAAAGAGCGCTATCGCAGTAAGGCCTCTGATGCTTTGTTGGATTTAATCTGTGAAAGCGGGCGGATTTCAGAAGGAAATCCCTAAATGCGAGAATAAGGTGAGGCGTAAAATTCAAGCCTGTCACGGCGGTATTTTTAAAGGACGGGGCATAAAAAAGAAGGCTAAAAACCGAGATGTGGCTATTTCACGAAAGGATATGGGGGAGGTTTTTTCCGTGAAATAATGGCCGAGGATGGCTATGTCATAAGCCTTGTTATGGAAAACAGGCTCGATGATGGAGCCTGTTTTAGGTGATAGGTTAGAGGTGATCTCTTTTTGGAGAAAAAGGGCGGCATAAGATAAGCAATAAAGCAATACCGACTGCCATCCCTGCCCATGCTAAGCGAAGAGAGGCCATTTCATCCCGCAAAATACCCGCAAAAAACGGCATGAATGACGCGATTAAATAGCCGCCGCCTTGGACGAAGGCGAGTAAAGAACCGGCTTCTTTTGGTGAATGGGTATGATCTAAGGCCACAATCAGCGATAGTGGGAATAAAGCGCCAATACCTAAACCCAATAAAATTGTTGCCAGAAAGGCCAGAGACAGAGGGGCTGTGATTAAGCAGCCAAGGCCGAGCAAGGTCAGTAAAATGACAATGGTGAGCGGTATTCTTCTATCGGGAAAGTGATGGATCAAACTGGAGACCAATAAACCCGCCAGAACTTCGGTCAGAGTGAGGATTCCAAGAAGATAGCCTGCATAGGAAGCTGGCCAACCCAATTCAACATAATAGGGCGGCAACCATGCCAGCACCAAGGTATAAGCACCGGTGCCTATCCCGAAAAAAGCCATCAACAGCCATGCCCGCCCCTTTTTAAAAGGTAGTCCACCAGTCAAAGAACTAGGCTTCTTTGGATTATGAGCAAAAATAACCCAGAAGGCACAAGCGATAATCGCTGGAATGGCCGCGAGCGCGAGGCTTTGTCTCCAGCCGAAGAGATGTGCCAGAGGAACGGATAGAGCAGAAGATATGGCTGCCCCGCCCATAATACCTGTCGTAAAAAGGCCGAGCAAGCTACCCGCTTTATCGGGATAACGGCGTTTTAGAAAAGCGGGCATCAGGGCTTGAGCAAGCGCAATGCCGATGCCGCCCATGGCTGCGGTTACAATCAGTGTGGTGGCGCTATTCGTATAAAATCTGTTCAGGCTGGCTAGCGTGATAAGGAGTAATCCGAGGGCAATGCCTTTTTTCTCGCCCATTCGCCTTTGTAACCATGCCCCTGCTAAAGCAAACAAGCCCATCATCATTACCGGAAGTGTGGTGAGCAAGCTGGCTTGCCTACTGTCCAAAGTCAGATCACTTTGTAGTATTTTGAGTAGTGGGCTGATGGAGGCCATGATCGGACGAAGATTGAGACCGACCAATATCGCCAGAATGGCACCTCCTATGGGCGTGGGCGACGGACGGTTTTTCATGCATGGCCTCTTTTCAGAAAATCATGGAGGTAATCATTAAATTCGGAGGCGCTGGAGACATTGAAGACATGGCCTTCGCCAGCAACCACTTTAAAGGTCGCTGATTTAATCAAATTGGCGATTTCTTGTGATTCCTTGATCGGACTCATGGAATCTTTTTCACCCGCTAAAATCAGGCTTGAGGCTGTTATCTTTTCAAGATTGGGGCGGCTATCATATCGTTTCATGCCTTCGCACCATTGTATAAGGCTTTGGGTGTCTTGTGTGGCCGCTTGTGCTTGCCATGCTTGATAACAAGCGATGCCGGAAGCGGTTTTCGCAAATTTTTGCCCGACCAACCCCAGCCAACCGGATTCAAAGCGCGCGATACCGCCATTTTCTTGGCGCAGCGTCTCAATCCAAGTATCAAGCATCTGTTGCCGATCGGATGTTGCCATTGTCAGGAAGCTGCCTGCTACAATCAATTTTTCAACGCTGGCCGGATAATTTGTCGCGATTTCGAGAGCGATCGTGCCGCCAAGCGATAAAGCGACGACAATCGCGCTTTTTAACCCAAGATATTCGAGAAAGGCCATCATGGCTTGTGCCTGATCTTTGGGGGTAAATTCCCGATCCAAGAGAGAAGATGCCCCATGCCCTAGCAGGTCGGGAATAATAACCCGATAGCCTCGATCGACCATATCGGCGACTTGGGGTGTCCATGCTCTTCCGCTGTTGCATAATCCATGCAGGAACAAGACAGGTTCACCTGTTCCAATATCGAAATAATAGTAGCGATCCCTGCCGTGATAGAAAAAGGCCATCGATATTCCTTTATAAGAGGACTTTTCTATAAAACTATCTTAACGTTAAGATAGTTGCAAGGGGATATCTTTGAAGGCGGCTTGCGTGAGGCGCATGACAAGCCCAAAAAGAAAATCCTATGAGAGATCACGTAGATTTTGTGGTAGCCCAATGGGCTGATGTCATGCCTGAATTGGATGCGTCTTCGATGGAGATTTTCGGTCGAATGATCCGTGTCCAAAAACATTTAGAACGCTTGAGAAGTGAGGCTTTATCTCAATATGGTTTCAAAGAGGGTGAGTTTGATGTTCTGGCAACCCTGCGGCGATCGGGAAGCCCTTATCGGCTTACCCCGACTGAGTTATATCGTTCTCTTTTGATTACTTCGGGAGCGATGACCAATCGCTTGGTCAGGTTGGAATCCGCCGGTATGATCGAGCGTATGGCCGACAGCCAAGATAAGCGGAGTTCGCAGGTTGCCCTTACCAAAAAAGGCAAGGCTTTGATTGAACAAGCCGTAAAAACACATACCGAGGTTCAAAATGAGGTCTTGGCCGTGCTTGAGCCGGAACAACGGCAAATTTTGGCCGTGCTTCTCAAAAAAATATTGTTGAATCTATCCGATGAGAAGGTTGTTATGCCTTTATAAAAAGCACTTGGCTTGAGATTTTTTGAGGTATGCTGGAAAAAGGGCTGGAGAGAAGAATTTAAAGCGGGGGATTGATACAGAAAAACCGGACAGCTTGGGCTATCCGGTTTTTGGGGTTTGGAATGGATCAGATTTAAATCAGACGAGGCGTAAACCCACAACCAAAAGAATGGTTGCTAAGACCGAGCGTTGCACGGTTTCATTGACTTTACCGATAAAGAGGCTGCCCAAGATGATGCCCGGTATTGAGCCGACTAATAAAGACAAGAGCATTGGGATATTGATAGCCCCCATCAGCCAGTGACCTGATCCGGCGATAAGGGTTAATGGCACGGCATGGGCAATATCGGAGCCGACAATTTTTGCAGTCGGTAAAGTCGGATAGAGCATAATCAAAACGGTGACACCGATAGCCCCCGCCCCGACCGATGACAGCGACACCAAGACACCGAGCAGAAAACCGAGAAAAACCGTTAGAAAGGCGGTGCTTTTTTCGCCTAAAGGTTTGCTGCGGCGGCTTGCCCATGCTCTGATCTTTTCACGGAAAAGAACGCTGGGAGCGGTCAGCAGCAAAGCGATGCCTAGAGTGACGGAAATGACGCGTGAGGTCGTTGAAGACGGCATGCCGAGATAATGCAGGAAAACCAAGCTGAGGATAGAGGCCGGAATACTGCCTGCGCATAAGCGGGTCACAACCTTCCAATCCACCGATCCTTTGAAACCATGAATCCCCGTTCCGACAAATTTGGTTGCAGACGCATAGAGCAGATCCGTTCCGACAGCCGTTTGGGGGTGAACACCGAAGAGCAAGATAAGGAGCGGTGTCATCAAGGAACCGCCGCCGACACCCGTCATGCCCACCAGAAAACCGATCACCAAGCCAGAAAGTGAATAGAGCGGCTGTAAAGCATGAAGGGCGGACATAGGCATTCCCGTTTTGTATCGTTGTCGGACAATCGGGAAGACAGAAGCGGGAGAATTCTCGCCTAGATTTGTCTTTGCCCCCGATTGCAAAGAAACACCCCTTTGAAAAGGGATGTTTCCGTCACAACCAAATTAGGGAAAGCCGCCGTTAAGAAAAATATAGTTTTACTATCAGTCGGTATAAATTTACTATTCGACCGTTACACTTTTGGCCAAATTTCGGGGCTGATCGACATCGGTGCCTTTGATAACGGCGACATGATAGGCCAGTAATTGCACCGGAATAGCATAGACGATCGGGGCAATCAGAGGATGCACCTTTGGCATCGTCAAAGTCGCAAGGCAGTTCTCTCCAGCTTCCTGAATGCCTTTTTCATCGGAAATCAGAATAACTTTGCCGCCCCTTGCCTGCATTTCCTGCATATTGGAAACGGTTTTTTCAAAAAGAGGCCCTGATGGAGCAAGAACGATAATCGGCACCTTGTCATCGATAAGCGCGATAGGCCCGTGCTTCATTTCACCTGCCGCGTAACCTTCGGCATGGATATAGCTGATCTCTTTTAATTTGAGCGCGCCTTCCATCGCCAAGGGATAATCGGGCCCGCGTCCAATATAAAGCACATCCCGCGCAGGCGCGATTGCCGTTGCCACATTTTCGATTTTGTCGTTAAAGGCAAGCGCGGCATTGAGTGCCGCAGGGGCTTCGGCAAGATGGCGGACGATGTCCTGTTCTTCTTGTTCTGTGATTTGTCCTTTGACCCTTGCAATAAGGGTGGCAAAAGCGGCCAAAACCGCGAGTTGGCAAGTAAAGGCCTTGGTCGAGGCGACCCCTATTTCAGGGCCAGCATGGGTTGGGAGAAGTAAATCGGCTTCACGTGCCATGCTGCTGGTCGGGACATTGACGACTACGGCAATTTTCTGTCCCCCTGCCTTGGC
>NZ_JAIWON010000097.1 GCF_020216885.1 Zymomonas sp.
ATGGCGAAGTGCCGCCAAGGTGTCAGCGGTTTCGCCCGATTGGCTGATAAAAAGTGATAGGCCGCCTTCTTCCATCACCGGTTCACGATAGCGATATTCTGACGCGGCCTCGATTTCGACTGGCACACGCGCAAAGCGCTCAATCCAATAGCGGGCAACCATACCGGCATAATAGCTGGTGCCACAGGCCACGATCGTTACTCTTTTAATTTGAGAAAGATCAAAATCGGGGTCTGGCAGTGCGACCTGCCCTTCAACGGGACGAAGATAGCTTTGTAAAGTTTGAGCAACGACGACCGGCTGTTCAAAGATCTCTTTCTGCATGAAATGGCGGTAATTGCCTTTTTCAACCATCAGGCCACTGGCACCAGATAGCACCACCGGCCTTTCGACAATTCTATCTTCGATATCGTGGACTTCGATATCTTCACGCGTAAGAACGACCCAATCGCCTTCTTCGAGATAGCTGATTTTCTGGGTCAGCGGTGCCAAAGCCAAGGCATCCGAGCCAAGATAATTTTCGCCATCGCCATAGCCAACGACCAAAGGTGAACCCAGTCTGGCACCAATCAAGAGATTGGGATAATTTTTGAAAAGGATGGCGAGCGCAAAAGCGCCGCGCAATTTTTTCAGAACCTTGGAAACCGCATGACGGGGGTCTTTCCCTGCCTGTATCTGTTCATCAAGAAGATGAGCGACGACCTCGGTATCGGTTTCGCTTTCGAAATGATGGCCGCGTTCCAGTAATTCGTCGCGCAATGTTTTGAAGTTTTCAATAATGCCATTGTGAACCACCGCGACATCACCCGCAATATGGGGATGGGCATTGGCAACCGTTGGTGCGCCATGGGTTGCCCAACGGGTATGGGCAATGCCGATTTTACCCGGAAGGGGATCATTCGCCAAGACCCGACCGAGATTGTCGAGTTTGCCTTCTGCACGGCGGCGATCGAGTTTGCCATCATGAATCGTACACATACCGGCAGAATCATAACCGCGATATTCCAGCCGTCTTAATCCTTGGAAAAGGCGTTCTGAAAGGTCTTCGCGTCCGATAATACCGATAATACCGCACATAATTCTGTTTCCCGATTTTGTGATATCTATTTTGAAAGGCGGACTGTCTTTGAGATGGGGGCAATGTAAGAAATATTTTCGTCTTTTATAAGGCCAAAATACGCCTTTTTTCTTTTTCAAATTCTTCTTCTGTCAGGATGCCTTGATCTTTAAGGGCGGCTAGTTTTTCCAATTGGGTGACTTTATCCGAGGTATTCTGATGGAAGGGTTTGATTTTTTGGATCGGATCAGAGCGATATTGATCCCGTTCTTTATCCGTCATTTGGATAAAGCTATTAACGGCTTTTTTATAAATATGGCTGATTTCGTGCTTTTGTCCGGCGGTACTGATCGTGATTTCACCATAAATGAGACCGGTAGAGCCTTGAATAGCCGTAATATCAGCCAAGCTGATAATGACTTGTTTGCCCCCAAACAGCATCCCTTTATCAAGGAATAAAATGCGGCGATTGGTCAACACGATCAGCCATGTATGATCGTTCATCATGCCCGAAGTAATGGCGACGGGGGTTTCTTCATCATCCAGTATTTCGGGAAGGGTGTAGAATTCTTTTCTGGTAAAGAATGGTAGATTGTGGGTTTCCCGAGAAAGGCGTTTATATTCTGCCTTTAATGTCGCTTTATCGGCATTTTTATAGTCGATCATTTGTTTGTCCTTTGACGATCAGGCCTTGGCTTATCCTATTTTTTACAATGATATTGAGGCCAATCCTATCCATGATCGGATAAAAATTACTGTGAGTAATTTGGGATGGTCGGAATTTTGAGCAAGGCATCCGATTTTAAATCTGGTAAATTGTGACAAAAACAGAAAGCGTGAAGATGAAATTCTTGCTGGCACCGGATTCGTTTAAGGGTAGCTTGACTGCGAAAGAGGCGGCTCTTGCTATGGAAAGGGCTATCAGGAGGATTTTGCCCGAAGCCGAAACGGTTATTCTCCCTATGGCGGATGGTGGCGAAGGCACGGTACAATCTTTGATTGATGCAACCCAAGGCCAGCGAATAAGCGAAAGGGTGATGAATCCCCTGATGCAGTCAGTGATAGCGGATTACGGTATTTTGGGCGATGGCAAGACAGCCATTATCGAAATGGCGGCGGCGAGCGGTCTTCAATTTGTGGATGAGAAGAGCAAAAATCCGCTGATCACGACGACTTATGGCACCGGACAGTTGATGAAATCGGCTTTGGATCGGGGCATTAGAAAAATCATTATGGGCATGGGGGGAAGTGCGACCAATGATGGTGGTGCTGGTATGGCTGAAGCCTTGGGTGTGCGCTTTCTTGATAAAGGGGGACAGCCTATTGATCGAGGGGGTGGCGGCTTATCTGCCTTGGCCGAGATAGATATTTCTGGCCTTGATCCCCGTATAGCGGACACCGAAATTATCATTGCTTCGGATGTAACCAATCCTTTGGTGGGTGAGGTCGGTGCCAGCGCTGTTTTTGCCCCCCAGAAGGGAGCCAATCCTGACATGGTTCGACGGCTGGATGATAATTTGCGGCATTATGCCGATTTGATAAAGGCTAGTTTGGGTAAAGATATTGCCGAAAAATCGGGAGCGGGTGCGGCCGGTGGATTAAGTGGTGGGTTGTTGGCTTTTACTGATGCGACAATAGAAAAAGGTATTGAACTGGTTATCCGTATCACGGGTTTGATGGAGAAAAGCAAAGATGCCGATTATGTCCTGACAGGCGAAGGCGGTATCGATTTTCAGACTCAATATGGAAAAACCCCGCTGGGTGTGGCGATAGCGGCCAAGAAAGCTAACCCTGAAACGGTGGTGATTGCCCTTGGTGGCTATGTCGGGGAAGGCATAGAGTGTTTGTATGACAAGGGTATTGATGCGATTTTTGGGATTTTACCCGCCGCGATGCCTTTAGATCAGGCCTTATTATCGGCGGCGGCCAATATCAAGCGCAGCACCGAAAATATTGTCCGTTTGATAAAGGCCGATAAAACCATGGGCTAGAAACAGGCCTTTAACGTAACGGGACATTATTTTTAAATAGTCCGCTTGGAAAGGATATTCAGGAAGCGTGGCTATGTTCTTCCTGAATATCGGCAGCGGCTTTGGCATAGAAATCGGCGACTTTGGTTGTGATATCATTACCCTCATCGTCGATTACAACCAAACGGATGACTTCGTCCATTTTAACTTTGTAGCCTTCTACCGCGATGTTCATGGCTGTTTCGGTGATGAACCAGCCAAAGAAAATAACGGCATCCCCGAATTGGGCATTGTCGGTCGCCACTGTCCGTAAAGAGCCAAAGCAAGGAAAAGTAAATTCTATTCTCATAATACTGTTTTGATACCCCGAATGAAAATTCAAAAAGGGGCGTTACTTTACCGGATGAGCCGCGATAGCAACAGTCGAATAATCAATCGCTTGGTTCATTTGAGCAATCATAGTCTCGAAAGGACAAAGCGTGCCGACCTTGGTCTTTTGACAATCTGGTTTTTTAAATTCGGCTGTCAGTAGAGGATGGCGTTGATCGAGCGGCGTGAGTGATCGCGTTTGGTCGAGCGTCTGGCTTTGGAAATAAAGCCGGATAAAGCGTTTTTTCGTTGCGCGATCCTGCCATCTTTCAAAGACGAGGCTACTGCTGGGCGGGATATTGCCGCGAGGATATTCGCCGACTTGCCATGTGAAGGACAATAAGCGTCTGATAAAGGCGATATTGGTATCATGCGCAACATAGAGCAAATAAGCGACATCAGGAGGCCCCGCGATGGCTTGTCTGCCTGTGGTTGAAGCGCTGCCTGTTCCCAATTCTAGCGCCATGCGGATTTGATTTAATAAAACCGATCCGCCTTGTCTGGCAGCCGAAAGGCGATCATTTCCGACATCATAGCGGAGTGTCTGTAGCGACAACAGAGCGCCGACCGTGGCCGCATCGGGGGCTTTTCCAAAAGCGACCTCGGACAGCGGTTTGTTCTCACTATAGGCCAGTAGCAGGACTTCCCCGATGCTAGACAGGCCTTCGAGACCTGTGACAGATAGGCCGCCTTTATCTTTGGTTTTAATTTGCCAAGGGGTGTCGAATATCGGGCAGCTTTTTCCAGCGATACAGACGGCTGCCCGAAGTCGTGCTATTTCAGGCTGCATTCTTTGTCGTGCTGTAGCGAGATTGCTTCCCAGAATTTGTTCTATTTCAGCTTTGGCTTGATCGGGGGCGTTATTGGGCGGCACCAATTTATTAAAATGGAAAAGATAGTCTGAATCCATATCGCTATAATGGATAGGGATATTACAGGCTGGAAACATCCCGTCCACATAGGCTAGTGCCGTGGCTTTTGAACGTTCGACCGGACTGCTCCAGATATAGACATCTTTCGAAAGGCCACAGCCGGATTTTAACAGGCCGGTTTTTCGGTAATATTCCCCTTCATAACGCGCTTTGAGAAGAGAAGCGGCATAACCGTGACCCGTTAATTCCCCAAGAGGCGTTACCCATTCCGGCCAGTTCCTATTTGTGCCGCTGGCAATTTCTTCGGCCTCTTTTTGTGTCGGGGGACGGACACCATGGCGGCTTAATTCAACCACCTTTTCCAAAACATAACGAGGTTCATGTTTCGCCGCGAGCGCGTTGCTCCCCAAAGAAACGCATAGAAGGCTGCCTAGTATCGCCCAATATTTCACAGCTTATCCATCCCAATGATGCCCCTTGTTTTTATGCTATGAGAAAATGTCTATTTTCGATCGCAAGGCCGGTTAAAAACTTTCGACTGAATAACGCCCCATTAAAAAATCTGTATCAGAAGAAAAGTAGTTTTCGTTAATCCGTTGGTAAAACGGCACTGGCCTCATTCAACAGCATAACTTCATCTGGGGTCAGATTTATTTCAGTGGCTTTTTTCAAGCTAGCCATTTGTTCAATGCTGGTCGCGCTGGCGATCGGGGCGGTGATGGCAGGGCGCGTCAATAACCATGCTAATGCAATTTCTGCCGGTTTGGCATTTTGTTCTTTTGAGACCTTATCTAATGCGGCCAAGATACGCATCCCGCGAGGGTTAAGATATTTTTTGATGCCTTCGCCGCGTTGGCTTTGGCCGAGATCAGCTTCGGAACGATATTTCCCCGACAAAAAGCCGGAAGCCAGACTGTAATAAGGGATTACCCCGATTTTGTGGTCAAGGCAGAGATCGGCAACGGCACCTTCATAGCCGAAACGGTCATAAAGATTATATTCGGGTTGCAGCGTTTGATAAGCGGGTAGATTTTTTTCTTCGGCGATTTTTAAGGCGCGATCAAGTTGGGGCGCGGTATAATTTGAAGCCCCGATGGCTCTGATTTTGCCTTCCTTTATCAGGTCTTGGTAAACGCTGAGGGTTTCTTCATCATCAACGGTTTCATCGGGGAAATGGGACTGGTAAAGGTCAATGGTTTCGATTGACAGTCTTTGCAACGAAGCCTCGACGGCGAGGCGGATATAGCCAGCTTTCAGACCTTTTCGTTTTTCATCGCGGAAATCGCCGCCAACCTTGGTAAAAATAAGGACTTTGTCCCGTTTGGAAGGATGGGCTTGTAACCAATGGCCGATGATGCTTTCGGATTCCCCGCCTTTATTCCCATCGACCCAAGCCGAATACATATCGGCGGTATCAATGGCATTAAAACCGGCATCAACCCACGCATCCAAAAGCGCAAAGCTGCGCTTTTCATCGACTGTCCAGCCGAAAACATTGCCGCCAAAAATAATTGGGGCAATCTGGAATCCGGTCTTTCCTAACGGGCGCTGTTTCATGAGGCATCCTAAGCTGAAAAAGCAGGACTATTTTTAGTCTTTGCTTGAAAAAAGCCTGCCCTATTAAAAAGGGTAGCGATTTTTCAAGTCTATCATATTCTTTCTTTGGCGGTAAATATTTGAATGTGCCAATGTCTTTTGGAAAAAGGCAAAATATCTTTTTTTTGAATAGGACACTGCTCTTATGGGGGATGATTTTCGGCTTTCTTTCCAATCCGGTGCTGAAAATGGAAAAGCACCGGATTGGAAAGATTATTTTTAGAAGCTGATATTGCTGTGTAGGCCGAAGACGACTTCATTGCCGACTTTTTTATACGTGTTCGGATTAAGAACGCCACCCGATGGATTGATGATATATTGCAAATCAGGTTGTAAGACCATCCAAGGGGTGATTTGTGCCTGATAGGTCAGCTCTATATGATGTTCAGTGCCGCTGATCGGTTGATAGCTGCCCCCGTTGAAATAACGGAGATCGCGGTCATAAGCGCGCTGGCCTGAGCTGGTACGTCCCATGCCCCAAGCTAGTCCAACGGTGTCATTATTGCGTCCTTTAAAGGGCGCTTTGAGATTGAGACCAGCATCAATCGCAAAAGAAACAAGATTGCGGTCGCCCATATTAAAAGTCGGGCGAACAAAAACCCCAAGAGAGGTTGGAGACCCCAAAGAAGGCCGCCATATCATTTGATCGACGATACCGTAAATCATCCAGTTCCCACGATGCATGCGGGCATTGCCGTTGCTGTCCGGTGAAGCGAGCAAATTACCATTGGTATCGTAACGTTGGTCGGGAAAACGGCCAGTGTCATAAAATCCGCCCAAGCGATAGATACCCGGTAAGCCCGGATTTTCGGTAACTGTGGACATATCGTCCGGTTGCGGATTGATGGCATATTGTAATTCCGCAATCAAAAGCGCGCCGCCGCCCATATTGAAATTGGCACCGTCTTTATGGACGCTTTGATTGGTGGGATCTTTGCTATTGTAAAAGCTGTGACCCGATGGATTGTCATCGGCTGCTGCAAAAAGAACAGTAAGCTGATTGGTCGGGCGATAGCGGAAGCGGATGGCGGGAGAAGCCAATGGCCATGCGGGCCCGCCACCATAGAGATTGACGGAAGGCGCCATTGGCCAACCGAAATTGGCATTCAAATAGAGCGCGCCGTAATCGCTGATTAAAAATTCTGTATCGAGATCTTGCTGCCCGATCTTGATGTCTAATTTGTCATGGAAGAAACTTTGTTGATACCATAATTCAAATAAGCGGGTGGAACGGTCTGCTTCAAAGCCACTGACAGGGTTATAGACGGAAAGCTGTTCTTGACTGATAGAGCGCCCACGGGTTTGTAGTGCGCTGACATTGAAAAGGCCGCCTTTGAGGCCAATCAATTTTTCAAGATCGACCCGAATAGTCGGAGCGGTGACCCCTTCATAAGCGGGCTTGCCGCCGGTACCACCCGAAACATTACCCCATAATTCGTCATATTCTTCGAGATCAAAGGTAATACCGTATTTATAAAGCCATGTCCGAAGCCCGCCCATATCACCGAGGAGGTTGCCGCTGGTGTCAAGAGTATCTTTGTTATCGGCGGTAGGTGAAGGAATTGTGGTTTTTGAATCTCGGGCAGCGGCAGGATCGATTTGGCTGACCGCTGGTGTCGAATTGCCTAATTTTGCGCTGTCTCTTTGTATTTGGGTATCAGGTTGGTCGTAAGAAGAGGCTGTCGCAGCCGTGGCGCAGGGAAGAAGAAATAAGCTGCTTGCCATAAGCAAACAGGTCTTGAGACAATCCGTTTTTGCATGATTCATAGAACAAGACGTACATATTATCTTTTTTCTTTTTTCGGAAATAGAATTTGAAAATAAATCTGTTTTCAAGAAGGGGATGTGCTTTTGAGCATTATCCCTGTCAATGAGCATCATATTTATTTTCCTTCTATTCGGTAAAGAAATAATAAAAAAGATAATCTTTATTATTGAGTATTGTTTAAATAAAAAGGCAGGCTGGTTTTTGATTTCTTTCTGCCTTCCAAGAAATGAGAAGCGATATTGACTGGAGCAATTAAAAGAATCCGTCATGATTGTTTTTATTATGCTTATGATACAAAGTATCATTTCTTTCTCTATATTGAGTCGATCTCTTCATAATGACAAAATTGCTAATGATAATTCGTTTCATTATCAAACTTTTTTTTACAGTTATCGTTTTCTTCGATTTATTGAAAAGGATCCAAAAAGGCCGTTATCGCCTGATTTAAAAGCCTTTTTTGGAGATAAGAAAAAAGACAAGATGGATGCAGATAAAAAGGAATTTGGAGAGTATCTCAAAAATTGGGGCGCGATTTTGATGTAGATTCAGCAATTTATAAATCATTATTTGTTTTAAAATTTTAATAAATCAGACTTGAGCTATTGCATAAGAAGTCTTTTTTGTTGATATATTTTTATGATTTGAAAGAACAAAAATCTTCATTTTTGAAATATTGTAAGTGCCTTATTCTGTCACGAAAATCAGGCATTATGTATTTTTTAATCGCGAGCTTGTCTTGTTCAGGTAACAAAAACACAGTTCTCGATAATTTGTATTTTGCCTATGGTCGATCGTTATCATGGGTTATCTTTTTGAGGCAGCTTGTTATTCTGTCATGCCAGAAAGATAACGGTATCTTTTATTCCGGTTTCTGAAAAAATAGGGGTGTAACCGTGATACTGACGACAAAAAGCTTGTTTTTTCAGAAAAATATCTGGTTACCATTATTGGTGGCTTTAACGCCGATGACATCTTTCCCGCTTTATGCCGCCGTCAAAACGGCAGATGTCAAAAAGGCAAACGACAATTTTGAATCTGGTCTTCACTATTATCACGGACATAATGTTGCCCAGAGTTATAGCCAAGCCAGAGAGTATTTTCAGAAGGCTGCTGATCTCGGTCATGCCGAAGCCCAATTTTATCTAGGAGCGCTTTATGAACGAGGAAAGGGCGTGGCGAGAAATTATAAAACCGCCTTTTCATGGTATCAGAAAGCCGCTGATCAGGGTTTTGTGAAGGCTGAAAACAATGTCGGCAGCATGTATCAATATGGTGTCGGTGTTCCCCAGAATTTTCAGGCTGCTTTGACTTGGTTACAGCGGGCAGCAGGGCAAGGCGACAAAGTTGCCCAGACCAATTTGGGCGATATGTATTATCAAGGCCTTGGCACAGCTCAAGATTATAAAACGGCGGCTATCTGGTATCAAAAAGCGGCTGCCCAAGGGTATGCTTTGGCTGAATATAATTTGGGCGTGATGTATAGTCAGGGGCAGGGCGTAACCCAAGATATGGCGACCGCTGCGACTTGGTATCAGAAGGCTGCCGATCAGAAATTTCCGGCTGCTGAATATAATGTCGCCTATCTTTATGAAAAAGGCCAAGGCGTTGTTCAAGATCAGAAGGTTGCCTTGGCTTGGTATCAAAAGGCCGCCGATCAAGGTTTTGTGAAAGCCCAGTTAAACTTGGCAAGCCTCCTTTACCATCAGGCCAAAGGCAAAGCCCAAAATTATAAAGAGGCTGCCGTTTGGTATCAAAAAGCAGCGGCGCAGGGTGATGTCGTTGCCTTGTTTATGTTGGGTAAAATGGCGCATTTGGGCGAGGGGGCTGCTCGAAATGATGTGGATGCCTATAGGTGGTTCAGTCTGGCGGCCGGTCTGGGTTTGAAAAATGCCGAAAATAATTGTCAGGTCTTAAGTAAAATGATGACGCCTGCCCAGATTGCCGAGGCCAAAAAAGAGGCACAATCTTGGTTGGATAAGCATCCTAGCTTTCCGGTGAAAAAGCTGAATCCAGCGGGACAGGATAAATAGCCTTTTGTTGAGGAAAAAGCGGCTCTTATCTTTTTGATAAAGAGCGTTTTTTTGCTTGGAACAGGGTTTCTGTTTTTTGTAAAAAGAAGCGCTTGATTGCCCGATTTTTATTATAAATTTTCTTTTATTTGTCTAAATATATTATTTATGTTATATTTTAAGTGTTTTTGAGAAATGAAAAGCTGAAAGCGGGATTCTCTTTTGGTAAAGAGAATTTCTGCAAAAGGCATCATGATAACCCAGTTAAGGCCGGAAGATGGACACTTCACAAGATTCGGATGTTATGCAGCTTTTTAATGCCGAAGATGACCTTCTGGGCATGGTTTCGGATGTGTCATTGCCAGAGCCGGTTTATAAAAGAATACCGTCTGATGATCCCTCTGTTGCCGATGAAGTGACCTTGGCGAGTTTAGGGATTTTAGCTTTTTCAGCGGATGATGCCCTTGTTGAAGCGGTGCGGCAGAAAGGCTTTACCAAACTTTCATTACGTAGTCCTTCGGTCGAAATTATCGGAAGAGGCGTTCTGAAACAGGAAGACGGCAAAGCGGTTTTGAAACTTTCCTATTATAAAGAAAGTCGTGAAGGGAAACGGGTTACCGAAATTGATCCGTTCCATATGGTTGAAGTCATCAATGGGCTGGATCTCGGTCAACGCGCCCGTGAAGCATTGGGACTATCGCCGGAAGATTTATAACCCTGCCGATGGGTTGCCCGCTTTTGTTTTTTCCTGTTGTCAAAAACATTGAGGTCTTTTTCAGGCAAGTGATTTCTGTCTTAAATATTGTTGCCTTGCGGGGTAGAATACCCGCCTGTTTGAGATGGTCAATAAGGCGGGTCGGCTTGTGAATTTAAAACTCTATATCTATGAACATTGCCCTTTCTGTGTAAAAGCACGGATGATTTTCGGATTGAAAGATTTAGCTTTCGATCAGGTTATCTTGCAGCATAATGACGAAGCGCAGCCGATCAGTATGACTGGTTATAAGCTGGTACCGATTTTGGAAGAAAATGGCCGTTTTATGGGCGAGAGTATGGATATCGTCCAATATATCGACCAAGAAAAAGGTCGTCCTCTTTTAAAGGGAGCGCGTAATCCGGCTGTTTTACGGGCTATGCATAGCTTTTCCGGTATTTATTCTCTGCTTTATCCAAGAGCGGTGATGGCACCTTTGCCAGAATTCGCAACCCAAGCGGCAAGACGCTATTTTATTCGCCGCAAAGAAGGCGAAGTGGGTAGTTTCGAGCAATGTATCAAAGAAACGCCGCGCCTGATTCAACGCTATGAAGATAGTTTGGAGCAGTTGGAACCGCTTATTCAGTCGTCAGAAGCGGTTAATGGTCAGTTATCGACTGACGATATTCATTTATTTGCCCAGCTACGCAGTCTGTCTTTGGTGAAGGGCGTTCGCTATCCCGATAAAGTCGATCGCTATCGTCATCGGATGGCGGATATGACGGGTATTTTCTTATTTGATGCGATAGCCCGTTAGGCGCGCTGTCTAGCCCATGATAGGCGTTTTTATGGGGTGACAGGCTGTCTAGCCGGCTTTTAAAATTCGCTTTATCTCTGTGGCAAGAGCATGACGGCGCTTATAAGCGAAATAGCAAGAGACTCCGCTTGATATAGCCTGCTTTGGTCTATGGATTCTGATTGCCTGTCAGCTGTCGTCTCTGACAGGGAAAACAGAAAAGACCAAAGGGGCGGAGAGATCGGAGAAAGAAGCGCGATTATTCTTGCTTGGTTGTCGATTAGTCTTTGGATAGCCGCCAGATGCGGTTGCTGGCTTCATCGGCAATCAACAAGGCACCTGACGCATCGCCGGTCATACCTGCCGGTAAACCATAGACCTTGTTCCCTTGCCGGAAGTCTTTGACCACCGTGACGGGTTTGCCCGTGGCTTCGCCTTTGTCAATAA
>NZ_JAIWON010000181.1 GCF_020216885.1 Zymomonas sp.
CTCTATTGCGCCGCTGAAAAGTGGTGAGCGATCCAGTCCTGCCCGAATGATATCATGGGTTTTTTGATTGCTGCGCGTCAAAGAACAAGCGATTTGAGGGGCAACCCGTCCCGTGCCATAGCTGGCCATTGTCCAAGGCTCTTCATCCGAAGGCTGGCGTTGCAATCTTGCCCAGTCGATCGTTCGACCGTCCAGTCTTGCGGGTGTGCCGGTTTTCAATCGTCCTAGAGGTAGATTAAGCGCTTTCAACTGTTCGGCAAGACCGAGTGAGGGCTGTTCACCGATCCGGCCTCCCCGCCATTTCTTTTCACCGCAGAACAGCCACGCATCCAGAAAAGTACCCGTTGTAAGCACCACGCTTTTTGTCGTGAGCAACCGACCCTCGGCCAAGAGAACACCCTCGACCGTGCCATGATCCATTTGAAAAGATTCAGCCATGCCTTCAATAATGGAAAGATTAGCTTGTTCTTTTAACGCCGTCTGGATCGCTTTTTTATAACGATTACGGTCAGCCTGTATGCGAGGCCCTTGCACCGCGCTGCCTTTGCTGCGGTTGAGCATCCGATAATGAATAGCGGCATAATCAGCCGCATGAGGCATCAAGCCGTCCCATGCGTCAATTTCACGCACCAGATGGCCTTTTCCTAATCCACCGATCGCCGGATTGCAGGACATTGCCCCGATCTGTTCGCTGTCCATCGTCACAAGAGCGGTTTTCGCCCCCATACGAGCGGCGACCGCCGCAGCTTCACAGCCAGCATGACCGCCGCCTATGACCACAATGTCGAAAAACTCTTTCATAACAGGGATAAAAATCATCCAGACGGGAGAAACAGAGAAAAGCTATCAAACAGTTTTCGGGATGAAAAACAATCATCAACCGTCATTTTGGCCTGAAAATAGCCTGTAATTTTTAAATTGCGGCCTTTTTGTTTCACGTGGAACAGAGAAAAGAACCCTAATTATTGTGAGAAGATCAGATGTGAACCAAAGTGGAAAGACAGATAGGCTGAATTTGAAATGGCTATCTGGCCGACCAATATAAAGCATGGTGACAGAGTTCGATTGGTTATAAAATATACATTTAGAGGATGTTAGGAAAAGGCTGTCTTAACCGAGAGTCTCTTTGTCTGTTGCGCCAGTATAGAGACTCTTTTCTATATTATAGGATAATAGGCCATGAATGTTCTGATTGTTTTTGCCCATCCCGAACGTCAGTCTTTGAATGGCGCTTTGCTAGATAGCATGATAAGTGAACTTGAAGCACAGGGGCATAAAATTCAGCTATCCGACCTTTACGCTATGCAGTGAAAAGCCACGGTCGATCGGAGTGATTTCCCCCTTCTTGCTCCCGATGAGCGGTTAAAAATAGCCGAAGCCTCTGCCAAAAATTTGGCGGCGCATCAATTAACCGAGGATGTTCAGGCCGAGCAGGAAAAACTGCTTTGGGCAGATATGGTCATCCTTCAATTTCCTTTATGGTGGTTCGGAATGCCAGCCATTTTGAAGGGATGGGTTGATCGCGTTTATGCTTGTGGTTTTGCCTATGGTGTCGGTGAACATAGTGATAAACGCTGGGGCGATCGTTATGGCGAAGGCAAAATGGCGGGCAAGCGCGCAATGTTGGTGGTAACAGCTGGCGGCTGGCAAGAGCATTATTCACAGCGCGGCATCAATGGTTCGATTGATGATTTATTATTTCCGATTACCCATGGCATTTTATTCTATCCCGGATTTACGGTATTGCCGTCCTTTGTCGCCTATCGGGTCGATCGTTTTAACGAACAGCAATTCGATGCAACCGCGAAAGAGTTGCGCGAACGGATGAGAACACTCGAGAGCACAGCCCCTATCGCCTATAGAAAACAGAATGGCGGTGATTATGTCATTCCAACGATGGAGCTGAAAGCCGGTTTGGAACGACCAAACACAACGGGTTTTGATCTTCATATAAAAGCGTAACGAGCCTGAAACAGGGCTAGAAAAAAGTCTTTTATAGTCCTGTTTTCACGCTGTAAGTCTTGTCTTTCTCTGTGAGGATTGGAGGAAGAATATGATAAGGGATATCTGTTGATGTTTATCGTTAATCTTTTTTATAAAAAGCCGATCAGCGAAATAGAAAAGCACATAAAAGCCCATCGAGATTTTTTGGATATTCATTATCAATCGGGGTATTTTCTGGCTTCGGGTGCTAAAAATCCAAGAAATGGCGGCATTATATTGGTCAATAGTCAGATAAGCCGCGATCATTTGGAACAAATTTTGTTAGAAGATCCCTTTCGACAAAATGACATAGCCGATTATGAAATTATTGAATTTGTACCGAGTAAATACGCTTCAATTTTAGCGGATAATATCTAGTTAAATTAAGGCTATATTTCATGAATAAAAAATATATTTTTCAATGATATAGCCTAATAATTTCCTTATATTTATATTTTTTTGAGATTTTATCTCAATTTATGGGTTCATTAACATATATCTTATTTTTCAGTATAATCTGAAATAATTTCGCATTATTTTATATATTTAAAAAATTTAATCAACATATTTTTGTTTTAACAATATTTAAATATTTTTACTTCAAATACAAAAAATTGTTATATAAATTCAAAAACAAGGAGATTGTTATTTAAAAATTAAAATAGGGGTTTGGTATGAAAACTTTTATACCAAAAGGAGGATTTTATCTTTCTTTTTTATGCAGTGTTTTTCAATATCCTTATGCCGTTTTGGCTGCAGACAAAAATGATATCACGGCCAATAACGGAGATGCCATTATTGTTACCGGCACACGTGAAACTGGAAAAAAAGCAAGCGAGAGCATTTCTCCGATTGATATGATTTCAGCTAAGCAACTGACCCAAACGGGGATGCCCAGTTTACGGGATGCCCTGACACAATTATTACCTTCTTTAAGCGTTCCCAATGCTGGATTTGATAGCGGTGCTTTGACTGATTCCTTGAGTTTGAGGGGGCTGAATTCTAATGAAACCCTTGTTCTGGTAGATGGTAAACGCCGTCATACCACAGCAAATCTTTCGGCTGTGGCAGGCCCTAACCAAGGAACAACACCCGTTGATATCGATATGATTCCGATGGCGGCCATCGACCATATCGAAGTTTTACGCGATGGCGCGTCCGCTCAATATGGTTCCGATGCCGTAGCCGGTGT
>NZ_JAIWON010000182.1 GCF_020216885.1 Zymomonas sp.
TCCGGCGGCGTGCTTATGGCGTTGACCGATGCTGAACAACAGCTTGATTCAGCCAACCGAAAAGCTGCTATAGAAGATTTATCACGACAGGCTAGGAATAATCTGTCAATGAAGCTGGCCAATGAAGCGGCATGCCGTGCTGTCGAGCAAGCTTTTTCAATGCCACTTAAGGCGGCTGGCGTTTCTGCAAAGGTTGAAGTCCGTTTTCGGAATTAAGGGAGTATATCGGGAATGAATGCGCCATTGGATAATTTGGTTCAGACCGATTGGGTGCAAGAGATCAAGCGTCTGAAAAAAGAACGCAATGCTGTTATTTTGGCGCATTATTATCAGACGCCCGAAATTCAGGATATTGCCGATTTTATCGGTGACAGTCTCGATCTTTCCCGTAAGGCAGCTGAAACAGATGCCGATGTTATCGTTTTTTGTGGTGTCCGCTTTATGGCGGAAGTTGCAAAAATCCTGTCACCGGAAAAAACAGTTCTGGTTCCTGATATGGAAGCCGGATGTTCCCTTGAAGATAGCTGCCCACCAGAAGATTTGGCGGCTTTCCGTAAAGCCCATCCTGACCATATCGCATTGACCTATATCAACTGTTCGGCTGAGGTGAAGGCTTTATCAGATATTATCGTTACCTCGTCATCAGCTGAAAAGATTTTATCACAGATCCCCGAAAGTCAGCCGATCATCTTTGCCCCTGATCGCAATTTGGGTGCATGGTTAAACCGGAAAACCGGACGGGATATGTTGTTGTGGCCCGGATCCTGTATTGTTCACGAGAATTTTTCAGAAACCGAATTATTAAAGCTGAAACAACTGCATCCCAATGCCCCGATTGCCGCCCATCCTGAATGTCCGGCGGCCATTTTGGATCATGCCGATGTCGTTGGTTCTACCCGCGCTATTTTGGAATTTGCACTGAAATCGGATTCAGATACCATTATCGTTGCCACCGAACCGCATATTATCCACCAGATGGAAAAAGCAGCACCGCATAAGACCTTTATCGGCGCGCCCGGTATGGATGGTAACTGTAATTGTAATATGTGCCCCTATATGGCGCTGAATACGATGGAAAAGCTCTATCTAGCTTTGAAAAACAAGGCACCAGAAGTTACGCTGGACGAAAAAACGCGTTTGGCCGCAAAAAAACCGCTGGATAAAATGCTGGAAATGGCAGCTTCAACCGTCGGCGCGGGTGATCTGGGCGCTATGGCTTCTGCTCAATAGCGATGTGAAGGGCTTTATTTGATGCAGGACAATCCACAGCAGACGACAGGACATCCACCGCGTTCGGCTTTTCATCAAACCATCCCATGGCAAAATGATAAGCAGGCCAAAGCCCCTTTATGGGCAAAGAATATCAATCTGCCGACAAATTCGGTGCTTGATATTGACGGTTTTGATGCGGAAGCCTTTATTCGTTCGACCTTGGCCGAAGACCTTGGTGAGGCGGGCGATATAACGGCAATGGCCGTTATTCCCGAAGAGGCCGTCTTTTCGGGGGTTATGGCCAGTCGTGAACCGATGGTTATTGCTGGATTACCCTTGGCTGCTGCATTTTTTAAAGCCCTTGATCCTTTGGCTGAAATTGAAATTTTAGCCAAGGAAGGCGCCTATTTGCCAGCAGGTCAGACCGTTTTGAAAATAAAAGGGAAGGCTCGGGCTTTGTTAGAATGTGAAAGATCTGCCCTTAATCTTTGTCAGCATCTTTCTGGTATTGCGACTATGACCCGTGATTACGTCGAGGCCATTAAAGGCACCGGCACCATTTTACTGGATACGCGCAAAACCATTCCGGGATTACGTCTGCTTGAAAAATACGCCACTCGCATGGGCGGCGCGCAAAATCACCGCATGGGTCTGGATGACGGTGCGATGATTAAGGATAATCACATAGCCGTTGCCGGAAGTGTTGCTTTGGCTGTCCGTCGTGCGGTTGAAGCTGCTATTCCTTATATCATTGTTGAAATTGATACTTTGGAACAGATAGCGCCTGCTTTGGAAGAGGGGGCAACCCATCTGTTGCTGGATAATATGAACCCTGAAACCCTTAAGAAGGCTATCTCCATGGTTCAAGGACGGGTACCGACCGAGTCATCTGGCGGCGTTAATCTGGATAACATCCGGTCGAGAGCAGAAACGGGGGTTACCTATATTTCCGTTGGTCGTTTAACTCAGTCTGCCCCCGCCGTTGATATCGGTTTGGATTTCTCCCTTTTGCCATCAGCTTGATCGCGCGTTTTTTATTGTCAGAAGCCGATGATGCGGTATTTAGTCTTTGGTTTTTAGTTTTTGTAGCCGGTGCTTTCTGCCGGCTATTTCAGGAAAAATCAGTGAAAAATACCTACAGCCTTCTTGGAAAAATAGTTTTAGCTGGCTGTTTGTTGGGCAGCTATGGCAGTCATGCTTGGGGGCGACCGCCCAAAATAATAACGCCCGCTCATAGCGACATTGTTACCGAACCGTCTGATAAATCTGATAAATATGAGGCCGATATTGCAGGCTATACATTGGCACTGCAATGGTCACCGGAATATTGTCGCGGTAAAACCACCCGCGCCGCCGATGCGTATCAATGTGGGACGGGGCGCTTTTTCAGTTTTGTTTCCGAAGGGTTATGGGCTGTTGATGCCGCAGGAAAGCGGTTGCAATATTGTAAAGAAGCTACGGCCTTACCACTCGCCACGATTGATAAAATGGCCGATGTCACGCCTTCGGCGCAGTTAGTGCAACAGCAATGGACAAAATACGGCGCATGCGCGGCTTCTAAGGCCGAGGATTATTTTTCCCGTATATCAACGCTTTTTCGGAAAATTCATTTTCCAGATATGAATAGATTATCCAGCGACCCTGATCTGACTGTTGCCAAGCTGAAAGAGGCCTTTGTTGAGGCTAACCGTCATTTGGATAGCAAATCTATAAAAGTAGCCGTTAACCACAAAAATTGGCTTACCGGCATTCGGTTATGTTACAATGCTGACTTCAAATTTCAAAATTGTCTTGCAGATAGTGTCACACCGCCTGCGGATACCAAAATAAAAGTGAAGCCTGGTTTCCAGCTGCGGCCTGTTTTTGGATGAGTCATGTCAAAGCCTGTTCTTTGGAAATGAAGGCTAATCAAAAGGCCTTTGCCGAAAAAGTCGATATTACTACTTTATGGCCTGAACA
>NZ_JAIWON010000098.1 GCF_020216885.1 Zymomonas sp.
CAGATAGAAATATGGGTATGCATGCCAGAACCGTTATCACCGGAAATCGGCTTTGGCATAAAGGTTGCGGTTTTGCCATAGGCCTGTGCAATCTGATGCACGACATATTTATAGACCTGCATACGGTCAGCCGTCTGCGTGAGCGTGCCAAAGGTCAAACCTAATTCATGCTGAGCAGGTGCCACTTCATGGTGATGTTTGTCCATGGGAAGACCCATTTCCAACATCGTTGAGACCATTTCGCTGCGGATATCAACAGCGGAATCAACCGGAGCAACTGGGAAGTAACCGCCTTTGACACCTGGGCGATGCGCAAGGTTACCATTGTCATATTCACGACCGCTGTTGGTCGGCAATTCGATATCATCAACCCGATAAAAGCTGCCGTTATAGCCACTGTCAAAACGGACATCATCAAACAGGAAAAATTCGGCTTCAGGGCCAATGTAAACGGTATCACCCAGACCCAAAGTTTTCACATAAGCTTCTGCACGCTTAGCCGTCGAACGCGGATCACGGCTGTAAAACTCGCCCGTTGCCGGTTCAACAATATCGCAGATCAAAATCAGCATTGGTGATGCCGAGAAAGGATCAATGTAAAAAGCGTCCAGATCAGGTTTCAGGATCATGTCGCTTTCGTTGATCGTTTTCCAGCCTTCAATGGAAGAACCATCAAACATAAAACCATCATTCAGATCGTCTTCACCGACAACCGTACTTGCCATGGTCAGATGTTGCCATTTGCCTTTGGGGTCGGTGAAACGCAGATCGACCCAGTCGATTTCTTTTTCCTTGATGAGCTTAAGCAGATCAGATGCCGAATTGGCCATAATATGATTACCCTTTAATGTCCTGACAGGGGAGAGACGAAAAACAGATGTGCGTAGCTTAAAAGCCCGTTCTTTACAATTAACCAGTGCAGCTTAAATCGCTTCGATACCTCTTTCTCCGGTACGAATACGGATAGCGTCTAACACATCGCTTATAAAAATCTTTCCGTCCCCGATACGGCCTGTTCTGGCAGCCACTGTGACAGCCTCGACCACATTTTCTACCAATTCGTCCGGCACCACTGTTTCCAGTTTTACCTTGGGCAGAAAGTCGACGACATATTCAGCGCCCCGATATAACTCGGTATGCCCTTTCTGACGGCCGTATCCACGTGTCTCTGTAACGGTAATACCGGATATACCAGCATCCGTCAGAGCGGCCTTAACGTCTTCCAGTTTAAAAGGCTTGATGACGACTTCAATTTTTTTCACAAGCGCTTCCTCTATCCCGCGCATTCAAACGTATTGTTGTTACAGTTACGCCAAACTTCTCGCAAGGATTATATAAAATATAACCTATTTTTTATTAAAAAGATTGCGTCCTCTACTATTTTTCATATAATCACTATCCCCTCAAAGGCGCGGTCGCGGCTTTCAGCCATTCGGCTTCCTGCATGGACAGGAAAGGTAACAATTTTTGACAAACTTCCTGATGATATTGGTTAAGCCAGCTTATTTCTGATTCGTTCAAAAGAGAGGGATCAATCAGATTTCGGTCTATTGGCGTGAAGTTTAATGTCTCAAAGGCGAGGCAAGGTTTTTCTGCCCCTGTGACCTCAACAGGCTTAACCAGCAACAAATTCTCGATACGAATACCAAAAGCGCCTGATTTATAATAACCCGGCTCATTAGACAGGATCATACCTGCCCGTAGAAGCTCGTTTCCGCCAGAAAAAGCGCCACCAGAAGGCGAAATACGTTGAGGGCCTTCATGCACGGATAAAAAGGCACCTACGCCATGTCCCGTGCCATGAGCATAATCGACGCCTGCCCGCCAGAGATATTGGCGCGCAAAACTGTCTAATTGTCCTCCCGATGTGCCAGCCGGAAAGACGGCTGTTGCCAAAGCGATATGCCCTTTTAACACCAGCGTAAAACGCTGTTTCATTTCTTCGGTAGGCGTGCCGATAATTACCGTACGGGTCACATCCGTCGTGCCATTCGGATATTGCCCGCCGGAATCCACCAGATAAATTTCGTCTTTTTTCAAAGGCAGATTGCTGGCTTCTGTCACCCGATAATGAGGAATAGCGCTATGCGCAGCCGCAGCAGAAATCGTTTCAAAAGAAAGGTCAACCAGATGACCGCTTTCCTGACGGAAAGACAGCAGTTTTTCAGCTGCTGATAATTCGGTCAGCTGCCCATCTGGTGCCGTTTGGGATAACCAATAGAAGAATTTTGCGAGAGCGACCGCATCCCAAAGTTGGGCTTGGCGATGCCCGTCAATCTCGGCGCGGTTTTTAATAGCCTTCATCAAAACAACCGGATCACGATCATAGAAAAGATGCGCGCCGCTGTCCTGCAACAAAGCGGTAATAGCGGCTACCGTTCTTTCAGGATCAACAATGACCGATTTTCCCGATAATGCTTTTAAGGCATCAGGAAAATCCGCCTGATCGTGGAAGTGAACCCTATTCCCCATAGCTTCTTTCAAAGCATCATCCGTTTTTGCCGGATCAATAAATAGATCAGCTGAACCATTTTTATGGGTAAGAGCAAAAGCTAGAGCAACTGGCGTGCAGCTTACGTCACTGCCGCGCATATTAAACAGCCACGCGATTGAATCGAGTGCCGTTAAGACTAGCGTATCTGCCTGTTTTTCACTCAACCATTCAGCGACTTCATGCCGTTTTTGCTCGGAAGTTTTGCCCGCTAAATTTTCAGGTTGAATAAAGGCTGGTGCTTGAGACGGTAAAGGCCGATCAGACCAAATAGCATCTATCGGATTTTTCGGGAGCGCCACCAATTCAATTTTTTGGGCTTCCAGGCGGCGGCGGGCTTGTTTTTCCCATCCGAGACTGGCCAACCAAGGATCATATCCAATTCTATCGCCTGCTTTTAAATGGGCAATTGCCCATTCAACAGGGTCATCAGCGGGTAAAGATTTATATGACCATAATTCAGGATCGACCTGCTCTTTGACCTGAATAGTATAACGGCCATCAACAAAAATAGCGGCTTGTCCTTCTAAAACCACCGCAGAACCAGCAGAACCGCCAAATCCGGTTAACCATTCCAGTCGACAGGCATAGGCACCGATATATTCGCTCATATGCTCATCGGTCAAAGGGACAAAAAAACCATTCAGATTTTCGCGGGCTAACTCTGTTCTTAATGCCCCTAAACGTTGTCTGTGACTGGACATGTTCTTCCTTCGACCTATCTTCTTATGAAATGCAGCTATAATAACATTACTTTCGGATACTGTCAGATCATATCGTAATAATATGTCTAACAATGTCAGAAATTATAAACAAAGGTGATTTTCTGTGTCGCAATCATCCGCTTTGCCTAGCCCTCCTGTTGCCCAAAAAAGAGCGCATAGTTTCACACTCCACGGTAAAACGCTTCAGGATGAATATGCCTGGCTGAAAGATCCGCATTACCCTGCGGTCGATGATCCTGACATTCTGGATTACCTCAAACAAGAAAACGCTTTTTTTGAACAAGCGATGAAGCCTCGCATGGCTTTGACTGACCAATTATTTTCAGAAATGAAAGACCGCCTGCAAGAAGATGAACAGGCTGTTCCATGGCAAGATGGTGACTATTTTTACTGGTGGTCTTTCCAATCAGGTAGTCAATATCGGGCATGGTATCGCCGTTTAATGGCCGACACAGAAGACAAAAAGCAAATTCTGATCGATGAAGCCGCCGAGGCTGATGGCTATGATTATTTCCGACTGGGTGCTTTGAGCATCAGTCCTGACGGACGTCTGGCGGCTTGGACATGTGACAATAACGGCGCCGAACGTTTCACCTTACAAATCCGAGACCTTGAAAGCGGCAAGGATATTGAAACCGTCAGTTCAGTCGTCAATGGTGCCATCGTCTGGTCATCCGATTCACGCGCCGTACTTTATACCGAAGTCAATGATAATTGGCGTAATTATCGAGCAATGCGCCACATCATCGGGGAAGACAGCAGCCAAGATCACGAAATTTACCGCGAACATGATGATGGCTTTCGGGTTTCCCTGTCCCGCAGTCAGGATAGACAGTGGATTTTCCTTGAATCTGGTAATCATCAGACCAGCGAGATTTACATCATCCCAACGGATGATATCGACAGTCCACCTGACCTTATCAGCCCACGAAAAACAGGACGGCTTTATTCGGTTGATAGCGGACAAGGGAAACTATGGATTCTAACCAATGACGATCACGTCAATTTCAGATTGGCCAGTGCCAGCTTTGATACGCCTTCAGATTGGCAGACTGAAATCATTGGTTCCGACCTCTTATATTTGACGGGCTTGCATGCTTTTTCCAACCATCTCCTTTTATCCGCTAGAAAAGAAGGCTTGGATCAAATCATCCTTCGTCATCCAGATGGCCAATTGGAATATATCGAGTTTCCTGAAGCCAGCTACAGCGTTGGCTTTGATCATAACCCCGCTTATGATCCGGTTTATTATCGTCTGCGTTATGAATCGATGGTCACACCGCCAACCATTTATGATTATGATCCTGATTCAAAGACGCTTCGCTTCTTAAAAAGACAAGAAGTGCCTTCAGGCTATGATCCCGAAGCCTATAGCAGTGAAAGACTGATGATAAAGGCACGGGATGGTGTTTCTGTGCCGGTTACCATTGTCTATCGGAAAGACTTCAAAAAAGACGGCGAAGGCAATTTACTGCTTTATGGCTATGGGGCTTATGGCATTAGCATAGCGCCTTATTTTTCGACCAGTCGCCTTAGCCTGCTGGATCGGGGATTTGCCTATGCCATTGCCCATATTCGCGGTGGTGACGATCTCGGTTATCAATGGTATTTGGACGGTAAATTGGAAAAACGCTGGAACAGTTTCCATGATTTTAGCGATGTCGCTAAAGGCCTGATTGACCACCATTTTACCAAAGCCGGAAAAATAGCGATTCATGGCGGGTCTGCAGGCGGTGAATTGATGGGTGTTGTCAGTAATACTGACCCAGAATTATGGGGTGCTGTTGTCGCTGAAGTGCCTTTTGTTGACGTTTTGAATACAATGATGGATGAAAGCCTGCCTTTGACACCGGGTGAATGGCCGGAATGGGGCAATCCGATTACCGATGAAAAGGCGTTTGATCTTATCTTGTCTTATAGCCCTTATGATAATGTAAAGGCACAATCCTATCCACCGATGCTTATTACCGGCGGCTTGAATGATCCTCGCGTTACCTATTGGGAACCTGCCAAATGGGCAGCGCGCTTACGAGCCACAAAAAGCGATAACAATGAATTGTTATGTAAAATTAACATGGGTGCAGGCCATGGCGGAAAATCAGGACGCTATGCCCGATTGGAAGAAACCGCCGAATCCTACAGTTTTATCATCAGCCATTTGGCCGATGAGCACGCATCAAAGAATATATAACCTATTAAACTTTTTAACTCCGCCCTCCGAGGCGGAGTTTTTTTAATCAATCGATCAAATGCTTTTCCGGGGTAAAATAACCACTCTCTTCGGCTGAGATGTTTTCATCCAGACTATAAAAATGACATTTTGGTCATTAGATTGACCAAAAACACATCAAGATTTTGGAATAGAAACACCCAAAATTCTGATTTTTCTGCTTTAAAATGCATTTTTTATAAAAAAAATCGCTTTTCTTTGCATTGGGTTATTGATCATAGATCAGGAGATGGTTATAGCCCCTTTTCACAAGCCATCATTGAAGCGCTGGAGACGTGGGTGAGTGGCTGAAACCAACGGTTTGCTAAACCGTCGTAGGGGTACAACTCCTACCGAGGGTTCGAATCCCTCCGTCTCCGCCATTTCCCCGTTTTGGGATAAAATTCTAAAATTTTAGAATAAACCACAGCCCGCATGATCGGGCTTTTTTCTTATCCGGCATTTCGGATAATTCCTTCCTGAAAATACATAGATAGTTTTTCGATATTTCGGTATCGAATCATAATGAGACTCACATTACTGCCATCTGTTGTCCTTTTCGCTGCTATTGGCGGCCTTTCATCCTGTCATAATGGTGATACGGATAACCACTCTCGCAATAGCGAACAATCTGCACAAAAATCAGCACGGCATGACCCAGACTTCCTTGAACAACATGCAAATGATCCACATGCCTTAGAAACCGAATTCGGTGATGAAGCACACGCAGCCTGTGCTGATGGTGCCAATGATTATTTAAGGGAAATCGAACTCCATGACTTTTCATGGGATGATGATGCCAAAGGTGTTAATGGTCAGCGATTCGATAAATTGACGACCCATTCTGAAGCCCCTTATGTCCTGACACTGGTTAGCACCCGTGCCAAACTGGCAAATGCTTTTGGCGGATTTTCCCATATAACGCTTTACTGCTCCTATGATGCAAAACAGCAAAAAGTTTTAGGCTATTCCCTGACAGACCCTCTATTGTTGAAACTGGAATCTGATCTCAAAAATAACACCGTTCCAACCAAACGGCCTGATTATATCCCAACGACAGAATCCGTCGATCGATCAGAAAAACCGACAATCAGTTTTCCTCAACCGCAACCGAAAGAAACAGCGTCTAAAGATAACGATCTCGACGCACAGGCGACTAATTTCTTGTCAGAATATTACCAGATCGCTGAACAATCACCGGAACAAGCCATTCCTTGGATGATGGCGCATTATAAACCGGTCGTTGATTTTTTCGGAAAATCCCAATCTTTGAATCAAATTATCGCTCAAAAACGGAATTATCTGACAAGATGGCCGATCCGTTCTTATCGATTATTAACGGATACGGTTACCCATCAATGCAATCAAACAAATATGATTTGCCAATCCATGGGAACATTAGAATTTGATGCCCAAAGCCCAGAAAGAAAAGCGGCTTCCCACGGTAAGGCCTCTTTTGTGCTTTCTGTCGATTTTTCAGGCAATACGCCGCAAATCACCAGTGAAAATAGTCAGGTGATTTCTCGCTAAGATTTGTCCTCGCCAGTTGCCAGTTGCCAGTTGCCAGTTGCCAGTTTGAGCCTTCTTCTGAAGGCTCAAACTATTTTTTGATGGAAAATGCCATTTCAGCTAGGCACTTTCTATCATCAAAGACGAGGCATAATTCCTTAGCTATTGCGCAATGTTATTATTGTGTTGCCTTCATTTTTTCAGCACGAGCCAAAATGGCACGGGCACGAATCCGTACCGGCTCATCAACCATTGCGCCATCAACCCGTTGAGCGCCTTCCCCCGCAGACAAAACGCGATCTGCCCACGCAATTTCACTATCGTCTGGTCGGAATCCTTTAAAAATCGGCGTAACCTGACGAGGATGAATACATAATTTTCCACCAAAACCAAGGCTACGCGCATAGCGGGCATCTGCCTCAATCGGTGCTGGATCATCAATGGTCGCGGTCACGCCATCCAAAGGTGCAATTTTTTTTCCCAATCGGGAAGCTAGAACCAATTCACTACGGGCGGATAACAAGACTTCGCGGCTATGTGAACAGCCCATATCGGCACAGAAATCAATAGACCCGAAAGCCAGTCTTTTGACTGAAGCTATTTGCGCCAATTGGCGGGCATCAGCCAAGCCTTGCGCTGTTTCGATCAAGGCAATTAGAGCCACCTTGTCATTCAACCGATCGGCCAAAGAAGCCAAAGCTGCGCCGATTTCGGCTTTCGGGAAAATAACGCCTGCCAGATCCGGCAAAGCGGAAATGGCCTCTATATCAGCCTGATGCCAAGCGGTATCTGCACCATTGATTCTGACAAAAACGGGTAAATCCGTAAAAGCGGTATCAAGAGAAGCTCTTGCTTGCTCTTTATCTTTTTCGGCAACGGCATCTTCAAGGTCGATAATAACAGCATCGGCACCGCTTGCGGCCGCTTTTGAAAAGCGTTCAGGCCGAGAAGCCGGCACAAAAATCGGCGCAATACAAGAAAAATTAGTCATCAAATACCGCCTCCGCCTTCATGGCGATAGCGCCGCCATCCTTGCAAGTCCACAAAGACAGACCTTTTTCATTTTCTTGGGCATTCAAAGAAAAATCAGCATTATCAAATAAAGGTGACCGGCTTTGGAAGAGAAACTGCTTGGGCTGGGCTTTCTTGATTTTGGCTGCGAAATGAATCAGCAGCGAAGCCTGTAAAGGACCATGGACGACCAAGGCGGGATAATGTTCTTCATTAACCGCATAATTCCGGTCATAGTGAATACGATGGCTGTTGAAGGTAATGGCCGAATAGCGAAACAGCAAAGGCGTAGTCGGTATAATATCCTGACTATGCTCACCCCGCCCGACAGTAGGCAAAGGCGTTGCAGGCTGCGGGGTAGGCTTGGTTGCGGCTTCCCGATATACGATATCCTGCCTTTCCCGTATCCTGACCTCACCTTCTACTTTCATTTCATGCTCGACGGTTACAAAGCAAAGAAGACCACTGCGACCTTTTTTCGGCACGACATCCACAATACGGCTATGACGGCAAAGTTTTTCCCCGATATGCAAAGGCGAAAGAAAATGGATATCGCCCCCTGCCCACATTCGACGAGGCAAAGGAACAGGAGGTAAAAATCCGCCTTTTGAAGGATGGCCGTCGTGCCCCAATTCTTTTCCCGAAACAACAGCCGGAGCTAGACAGAAGTGAATAAGCTGTGGAGCAATCGCGCCTTTATTCAAGGCGGATGGGGGCAAGTCAAGAACCGCAATATAGCGTTTGGCCAATTCTTCGGAAATGATATCTTCCGCCTTCATTTCACGGCCTATCCATCCCCGCAAAAACTCGACATCCAACTCAGTCTCTGATGAAGAGGTGCTATTCATAAAGCCTCCTGCAAAAAGCCGGAGAGTCACCTCTCCAGCTATCCTATCGGGAAAAGAAAAATTTTAGTAAGAACGCGGCATCCCAAGAACATGCTGACCAAGGAAAGCCAAAATTAAATTCGTTGAGATCGGGGCAACCTGATAGAGTCGGGTTTCGCGGAATTTCCGTTCGACATCATACTCTTCGGCAAAGGCAAAGCCACCCAAGGTCTGAACGCAGGCTTCCGCCGCTGCCCATGAGGCTTCAGCCGCCAGCATTTTCGCCATATTGGCTTCGGCACCTGCCCGCTCGCCCTGTTCAAAAAGATGAGCCGCATGGTAAACCATCAATTCGGCAGCCCGCATTTGCGCATAGGCACGAGCAATCGGGAATTGGATGCCCTGATTGGCACCGATAGGCCGACCGAAAACGACCCGTTCGCTGGAATAATCGCGAGCTTTTTCGATAAACCATTTGGCATCACCGATACATTCCGAAGCAATAAGAACGCGTTCGGCATTCATACCTGACAGAATATAACGGAAACCCTTACCTTCTTCGCCGACCAGATTTTCGGCCGGAATTTCCATATTATCAAAGAAAACTTCGGTCGTGGAATGATTCATCATTGCCCGAATAGGACGAATGGTCATACCACCATCGGCTAAGGCTTTACGCATATCGACCAAAAAGACCGACAAACCATCCGTTTTTTTCTCGACTTGATCTTTCGGTGTTGTCCGCGCCAAAAGAAGCATCAAATCGGAATGTTCAGCTCTGGATGTCCAGATTTTCTGACCATTCACAATATATTTATCGCCTTTTTTCTCGGCAAAAGTCTTGAGTGAAGTCGTATCAGTTCCGCTAGTGGGTTCGGTGACCCCGAAAGCCTGAAGGCGTAATTCGCCAGAAGCAATCTTCGGCAGATATTTTTGCTTCTGCTCGTCATTACCGTGGCGTAACAATGCGCCCATAATATACATCTGAGCATGGCAAGCACCGGCATTGCCGCCGCAATGCTGAATCTCTTCAAGAATGGCTGCCCCAGCAGAAAGCGGTAGGCCAGATCCACCAAATTCTTCAGGAATCAGAGCAGCCAAATAGCCCGCATCACTTAGTGTTTTTACAAATTCGGTGGGATAAGCACTTTCCCGATCCAGCTTCCGCCAATATTCGCCGGGGAATTCAGCGCATAATTTGCGGACTTCATCCCGAATATCAGCGTAA
>NZ_JAIWON010000099.1 GCF_020216885.1 Zymomonas sp.
TCATTTTCCAGTGCTTCTAATGGACCTGATGTCATTTTTTGCTCCGTTCACTAGGCGAGACAGCTATTTCAGCAGATTAGGCCTATAAAATTTACCGTCAATTTTTCAGTAGCTTATAGTCTGTCTTTATACGTCTTCTTGATGACCTTAACATGTTATGAAGCGATATATTACCCTTATCACCCGAGGAGATCACAAAATTACAGCAAAATATTTTAGATAATTTTAAAATTAAAAATCTAAAAAATACTATTTTTTAATAAAAACAAATAACGCTAGACTGCCTTATAAATCATTATGCCAAGTCACATGTCTCACATTTTTCCATAAGGCTACTTCGCTAGCCAAATCAGCTAATTCTCGGGATTCGGTGACATTATGATCAAAATGAATCGTCATTTCAGAATGTTGATCGTCACAATTTTCTAATTGAACCGATTCAATTTGATATCGAAGAGCTGCTATTTTTTCTAAAATTCTTTTTTGTATTTCTAATAGGTATTTTTTATCGACGATAATCATCAAATTATAAGCGGCATCCGGCTCTGATTTGGAAATAGGTAAATGATTTATCCATTTTACCAATGGGCGCAGCAAGGTATTACCGCAAATAACAAAAACCGTTAGCAAGCTAGCAACCGCATATTGACCGATTCCAACACAAGTGCCAACGGCTGCCGAACACCAAATAGTGGCCGCTGTATTTAACCCACGGACATTCATGCCATCTTTCATAATGACGCCCGCCCCCAAAAATCCGGTGCCAGAAACGACAGCCGCAATAACCCTGATAGCGTCTGCCGTTGTGCCCATTCGCATACATAAATTAACGAAAGAAGTGGTGGCCAAGACAACCAGTATATTGGTTCTTAATCCGGCAATTCTTTGATGGATTTGACGTTCCAGCCCTATCAGGCCACCTAAAAAAAAAGACAGGCTGTAGGTCAGCATGACAGAATAAAAATTGTTCAAATGATCAAAGAGCGCAAACACCAATAGAGTCGCCTTCTCGTTTCCTTAAAGCGCAATTACCTTATTTCCCGATTTTAACCCCGATTTTCTTTATTTAAAGAGCTTCCTAAGCGTATCACGCTTGAAATAACAACGCGGTCAGGGCAAGTAACAGCTAACAGGCAAAATTTATGGGATATATATGGTGCAGGGCTTGCGAGTAGCATTAGCCGGCTTGGGAACGGTCGGTTGTGGCGTATTGAAATTATTGAAAGATAATGCCGATCTGATCGAACGCAGAACAGGCCGCAAAATTGAAGTTATCGCTATATCGGCGCGCAATAAAAATCGTGACCGTGGTATTGATCTGTCTCGATATGACTGGGTTGATGACGTTGTTGATCTCCCGAAAAGAGATGATGTCGATCTAGTCATCGAGTTAATTGGTGGATCAGAAGGCCCTGCCTTGGAATTGGCTCGGGCTTGCCTAAAAAAAGGCATTGCTCTTATTACCGCGAACAAAGCGATGATCGCACATCACGGTATGGAATTGGCCGAATTAGCCGAATCTTCCCAGATTCCGTTTGCCTATGAAGCGGCCGTCGCAGGCGGCATTCCAATTATCAAAGGGGTCAAAGAAGGCGCAGCAGCCAACGAAATCAGCCAAATTTTTGGTATCCTAAATGGAACCAGCAATTTTATCCTGACCACGATGGAAAAGGATAAACGCGGTTTTGAAGATGTTTTGGCAGAAGCACAGGCCTTGGGTTATGCAGAAGCCGATCCGACCTTTGATATCGAAGGCATTGATGCTGCCCATAAGCTGGCTATTTTATCAACCTTAGCCTTTGGCACAAAACTCGATTTCGATTCGGTCAAGACTTCTGGAATCCAGACAGTCACCTTGAGCGATATGCAAAAAGCGGCTCAGATGGGTTATAAAATTCGTCTTATTGGGCAGGCTAAAAAAAATACCCAAGGTTTATTCCAAAAAGTTTCGCCTTGCCTTGTTCCTTGTCATCATCCGCTTGCCCAAGCGGATGGCTCGCTTAATGCTGTCGTTGCTGAAGGCAATCAAGTCGGGCGTTTGTTATTTGAAGGTGCCGGCGCCGGTGCAGGCCCCACGGCCTCAGCCGTTGTCGCTGATTTAGTCGATATTGCCCGCGGTGGCTATGCGACGCCATTCGGGATTCCGGTTCAATATCTTGAAAAGGCGGATACCGATAAAGCGGATAGCGACAAGCAAAGCGTTTATATCCGTTTGTCCATTGCGAACACTGCCCAAGCGGTTTCAAAAGTTGTGACCCTTCTGGCGGATGCTGATATCAGCTTAGAAAGCCTGAATCAGCAAGAAGGACAGGATCAAGAAACATCTGATGTCATTTTGGTAACAAAATCATGCGCATCAGAAGCCATCGAAAATCTTGTAAAGGCTTTCAAGGGGCTTGCTGAAATAAAATCGGCGCCTGTTATAATGGATATTCTTAATATATAGAATAAATCATTATAAGATGATGGCAACTATTCGTTAGGCAGCATCGCTTTATCAGGTTCATTTATAACTTGTTTCGGCTGGATTCTTATATAATTTTTAAGGTCAGAGAAAGCGGATACTCATGGCTAGACAAGAGAATGAAAGACTAAACCCTGCTCTGACGCATGACATGGCCTATGTTACCCAATCGGCGGCTTTGGCCGTTTCCCGATTGGTAGGACATGGGAATGAAAAAGCTGCAGATGCCGCCGCTGTCAAAGCCATGAGAGATGCCTTTAACGAATTGTCGATTAACGGAACCGTTGTTATCGGAGAAGGTGAACGAGATCAGGCGCCGATGCTTTATATCGGCGAAGAAGTTGGCCGAATGGGTGCCGATGATATCTCCATTGATATTGCTTTAGATCCCTTGGAAGGCACAACCTTAGCCGCCAATGGCAGTGCCAATGCCATTGCAGTTTTAGCGATTGCCCCCAAGGGAAGCCTTTTAAATGCCCCTGATGTTTATATGGAAAAGGTCGCCATAGGCCCCGGATATGAAGCCGGTTTGGTCAGTGTTGAAAAGCCCCCCATAGAAAACATACAGGCCTTGGCCAAAGCGAAGGGGGTTGAACCCAAAGACATTCGGGTTTGTATTCTAGAACGCCAGCGTCACCAAAAAATCATTTCAGAATTGCATGAAATCGGTTGTTCAACCATTCTTATCGAAGATGGCGATATTGCAGGGGTCATCGCAACAGCCCGCGAAAGCAGCAATGTTGATATATATATGGGTGTTGGTGGCGCGCCTGAAGGCGTCCTTGCCGCCGCTGCTTTGAACTGTATCGGTGGACAATTTGAAGGCCGCCTCCTTTTTCGGAATGATGACGAACGGCACAGAGCGCATCGCTGCGGAATAGAAGACCTTAATCGTGTTTATAAACTGCATGACCTTGCAAAAAGCGATACGATTTTTGCTGCAACCGGCGTAACCGATGGCTCCCTTATCAGAGGTGTCTATAAGGATTTGCGCGGCGTTTCAGTTACCCAAAGTCTTATTATGCAGGCTAGCACTGGCCAAGTCAGTTATATCACGACAGAGCATAGGCATATTCCTGATTTAGCGAGCTTTATGAAATAAAATATTTCTTATGCAAAATGGGCAAATATCTATCTTGGGAATGGTTAGCGATAATGCCATTCTCTTCAGCATGCGACGATTTATTTGCCTTTTTGTACTTAGCCTTTGCCTTTATAAACCTGCCATTGCGACTGATTTTTCAATTAAACCGCACGGAAAGCCCGCTAGAGCAGGCTATTTTCGCCTTATAGAAGCCTCGCCGCCCCATCTTATAACAAATTGTCTATTTTCATTGGGATGGAAAGCCGCCAACGATGAAATGAAGGATGTGGATGTCTGGCAAATTGCCGTTAGCTATGCCCAACATCCGCAATTCATCAACATAAAGGGTAAAAACACCCGAAAACTATATAGGCTTTCAGGAAAGAATGTCATGTGGCAAAGCGATATGACATGGCTTTTCATTCCACCTCATGCCACTGATAACTCAAGGAATTACTCTATTACAGGGTCTAAAATCTGGCATATCAATACCGATCAACAGATCTCAACCGATATGGCTGCCGCCTTCTGTGCTGTCCTCAAAAAACATTCTAGAGGGACAGCAGAGAAAGCTATTCAGGATCAACCAACAGCGGCAAGGTTACAATAAAGCATGTTCCCTTTCCGGGGGTGCTTCTACAGTCTATATGACCATGATGGCGCAAAATAACCTTATTAACGAAGACTAGACCTAAACCGATACCTGAAATCTTGGCAGCGGGGCCTGTTGAGGCGCGACGAAAAGGACGAAACAGAGCTTCTATCTGTTCTTGATCCATCCCAATTCCTTGGTCGCAGATAGCAATTTCTACCTGATCTTCCTTTTTCTTCACTGTGCAAGAAACGGTGCTTTCATCAGGGCTGTATTTTACCGCGTTATCTATCAAATTGATAAATACTCGCTCTAATAAAGCTGGGTCACCTTCGACGAATAAAGGTTCTTCCCAATCATTAAGCGTGATTTTGATCTGGCGCTTATTGGCCTGTATCCATAATTCATCGACTGCGCTGGTCATCACGCCTTCAATTTCAACATCCATCCATTGATATTCAGGCGCTTCTGCCTGTGCTAGACGGGTGAAGTTATCCGCCAATCCCAATGTCCGGCGGGCATAATTGGAAATCTTGGTAATGATTTCTTGCGCTTCTTTTTCCTTACTACAGGATGTCCGAGAAAAACGGTCAATCAAGGCCAGAATAGAGATTTGTGGCGACCGCATATCATGACTTAAAAGATGCAAAATACGCTGACGCTGTTCTTCGGCAGATTTAACGGCACTAATATCAATCAACATAATAAGCCATCCATCGGGCTGGTTAATAACCCGACGACAAGCCGCAATCCGCAGATCAAAAGCTCGACCATTTTCAGCGTAACATTGGCTATTGATCTCATTATTACGGACTTGATCGAAATCAATCCGATGGCCTTCTTCATTATGTAGATGATTTAATATCGTCGAAATCGGCATTCTGTAATGATATTGAGCGCCCAATTCTGCCGTTAGATTTTCAGCCGCTTTGTTTAATAAAACGATATTGTTATCTTTATCGGTCACAAAAAATACATCAGGCAAATAATATAAACTATCAGCAATAAAACGACGCATAAAAACAATGCGAGAAATAGCCAGTTTTAAAAGTTGCTTTTTATATTCTAATGGGTCAGTTGCGGTAATATCGGGCAATTTCTGTCTTTGTTCTTCTGGGAAATCACTTAATAATTTTTCTAATTCATCAGAAAAATATTTACTAAGACTGGCTAAGCGGCTCCATGCCCAAAAAGGATAGGTAAACGCCACCCCGACAACAGATGTAATAGGCGGGAACCAATAATTAAAAAACAGGAATAAAGCCGCACATAAGAGCGGCACCCCTACCCCAAGGGTAACAGTCAATAATATCGTTGCCCTTGGCGATAAAAAACGAAACCCAATAAGCAAGATCCATAGAGATACCAGTGCAACAATCAGCTTAGTAATGTCACTAGCTTCATGGATTGTCCGATCATGAAGCAAGGTATCCAAAATATTGGCTTGAATTTCGACACCGGACATCACCCCGAAAGGCGTCGGATGTAAATATTCAAAACCGGATGCTGTCACACCGACCAAAATTCTTTTACCGGTTAAAAATTCTGGAGGCACCTCGTTACGCCAAATGGCAGCCGCAGAAATGACAGGAAAGCGATTTCGGGGACCATCGAAAGAAAATAGCTTTTCACGTAAATCAGCTTCGGAATAAACCTTTTTAGGATTATCCATTAGTTCGACCAAGGCAGGCCAGTAGCGCCCCTTTGCCGTCAAGGCAGGCCAATAACGACGCACCATTCCATCCCGATCAAAAGGGACACTCACATGCCCAACATTGGTCGCAGAGGGTGCCAGCAAGGGTAGAACAGCAACCGTTTTCTTGTTGTGATTACCAGATTCAACCAACATCGGTAAAAATATCGGTGTTTTACTGGCCTTTAAGGTCTTCGATAAATTTTCTGTTGCTTGGGATTCTGAAGGATCAAGAAACAGGACATTATATCCTATTTCTAAAGGATGTCCGGCATCCAATTGTTTAATAAATTTAGCATGTTTATCGGGAGACCATGGCCAAGGTGCTATGGTTTTTAAAGCATTGTCGTCAATTTTGACAATAAGAACCGAAGGGTCAGGTTTGTGGCATCCCAACCTTACAACGGTATCGTAGAAAAAGAGATCCAACTGCGAGGTCATCCCAGCCCAGCTGATGACCACCACGGCCAAAGTAGCTGCAAGAGCCAATAGAGACCATTCAAAAACTAGTGTATTTTTTAATTCAGTTTCTATTCGTGCAGTGTGCTCTGTATTCAGACTGTCAAAAACATCATTCATTTTTTTTCATCGGGTTATTTCCTGAAATATGCAACTTACGAAAAGGCAATATAATTTGCCCTCCTGCTGGCCATGCTGCAATAATACGCCAGGAATAATCCCCTTCCGGCAAAGAGGAAATTTTTACAAGCCCTGTCTTACCCCCTAATTGATCTACAATAGGGATAGCAGTTTCACTGATTTTACTAGCGACAACCTGCAAACGACTAATAACTACTTCATTATCTGGTATTTTCCATTGGAAAACTGCCCCCTCAGAGAAAGAATAAGCAGAAGCCTCGAGATGGCCGGTTTTATGATCAATAGGAAAAACTTTTTCCTCACCCTCAAGATCATGATTATCGACAGCAGAAAGCCGCAAATAATAATGTCCGTCGCTTAATCCTTGTAATTTAACGTCTGTATTATCGAGCCAGCTTTCAGAAAGCAAATCAGAGAAATCTGGATCTTTGGACAATTCAGCATGATAAACAGAAGCCGTCGGCATTTTTCTTAAGAAAATATCAGGCTCAGCGTCACGAAGAATGGTTAAACGGTTTGAAGGACTGGGCGGCGTATTCAAAGGAAAATCAAGCTTTTCTATTGAATTGGTACCATATCCTCCGGGAACCGCATAAACTATTTTATGATTATCAGTTGTGACCAAACCTTCTAATACTTCGACGATATTCTCTTTTTTATGAGTCTTGCTATTTTCGATATAGTGGACACGAAAATCAGTCCCTCTGACAGCCGTCAGGGAGGATGGTGTTGCGATATGGAAATAGCTGTCAGAACGGAATAAAGGCGTCGCATGGACGCGGATATGCCCTGCTTCCAATTTGAATGATCGCTCAACTGCTCCGGTCAAAGCTACTTTACGCAGACGTGTGATGGTAATCTGGCTCATAGAAGGCATGCTGACATGCGAACCATCCGGCAAGAGGAGGGTTACAAAGCCTGACGAACCCGTCTCAATAGTCATTTGCTCGGTAACGGGCTGGCCTTGTTGCAGAGTTCCTCTTTTACCATGAATAAAAAGAGTAACGGGACCCGAAATATGGGAAACAACAGCGGTAGAAATTTCACGCCGCAAAAACGCTTTGGGAATATTTAGATGGAACCCTGCATGCAAAGGCTGACTTAAGGGAACGCCAGCCCGCTTCGCAATAGCTTCCATATCGCTTATTCTGTCAAAATAGCGCTGAGCAATGGAATAAAGCGTGTCGCCTTGCTCAACAATATATTCAACGGATTGATGATTTTCGAAATGCGCGGCTACAGCCTTTTCGCTATGGCCACTTCCTAAAAACAGAAGTGCACAGCCCAACAGAAAAGGCCGGAGGCTTCCGCGCTTCCAAAACATTCTTTACCGAACAACTTCTGCAGCGATGGCTTTCTTTTCAGCTAGCCGTTCCAAACGGTAACCATAGGCATAAACAGGCGCTAATCGATAACCATTTTCCGGTCTCAAATTAAGTTTGGTTCTGATTTTTGAGATATGGGTATCAAGCGTTCGGGTCGGTAAATCTGGATTTCGTCCCCAAAGGGTTTCAAAAATATATCCCCGCGACAATGGCCGGTGCAGATTACGGAATAACAACAAAGAAAGCGTGAACTCCTTTGATGTCATCGGAATAAGCGTATTGCCTAGAGATACCTGCTCTCTTGAAACATCAAAGGTATAATCGTCGTAATGTTCAATACCATCTGACGGTGGCGTTGGATAACTACGCCGCAAAACGGCCTTTACCCGAGCCAGCAAGATTTCAGGCTGAACGGGCTTAACCAGATAATCATCTGCTCCGGCATTCAGGCCAGTAACAATATCTTCCGCCGCCGTTCTGGCCGTTGAAAGCAGAATAGGCGGTTTCGGATCGCAATGTTTATTGACCCATTCTATGATTTCAATCCCTGAAAAATCAGGCACATTCCAATCAAGTAATAATAAATCAACCGTTTCACTGCGCAGCATTCTTAAAAGGGCATAGCCTTTATGGAAAGAGCGACAGTCGTAACCCGCTTCAGTCAAAATTGCATTTAACTGAGCAGCCGTTTCCAGATCATCATCTAGCAGGGCTATTCTCACGCCCGTTATTCCTCATCAAAATTACAGATATATACAATGCATATTTCTATGAGATATGCCACTTTCAAGGGGGAATATCCAAATACAACTTAACCATTATGAAGATAATTTCTCATTTTGGAAAATTATACCAAAATAATCTTTTTTTCTGTTCTCAATTATTTGTGCAAAAGCAGGGCTGGTGATTTTTCAGGAAGCCTATAAATTACCGGATATGGTTCGAAACAAAATTTCTATTTTATGGCAGGATATAAACGCATTTATCCGAAATCATGGGCATATCCGGCCAGTGATAGCCATCCTTTCGCTTGCCTTGACGGGGGGCATGGTTTCCATGATGTTTTTTAGCTCAAAGATAGAAAAGCCGGATCCTGAAATTATCTTTGTCCAAAATATCAATGGTGCACGTAGCGATGCCGAAATTCAGTCTAAAAATCTCGAAGATCAAAAAAAACTCGAGGCCAGACAAGAGGAATCTCGCAAGCGCTGGCGTGAATTTGGCCATGTGTTAGGCTATTCGACAAAAAACTAGAGCCACATATTTGAAAAGCAGGCTGTCAATTTGACCCATCTTGAAAATGATATCCGCTGGATGCAAGCCGCCATCGCCCTTGGCGAAAGAAGTAAAGGTCTGACTGCCCCCTCGCCTTCTGTCGGCTGTATTATTGTCAATAAAGATAATCAGATCATCGGACGTGGCTGGACACAATCAGGCGGACGGCCTCATGCGGAGGCGATGGCTTTATCACAATGTCAAGATCTGAATGGGGCGACTGTTTATGTTACTTTGGAGCCTTGCGCCCATAAAAGTAACAGGGGCCCAACCTGTAGCGATAGTTTGGTTGCAGCCCATCCTGAAAGAGTCGTTATTGCCTGTCGTGATCCCGACCCCCGAACCAATGGCCAAGGCATTTCCAAAATGGTCGCGGCTGGTATCAAAGTGGAGTGTGGTCTTCTTGAGAAGCAGGCGGCGCAATCCATGTCTGGTTTTTTCAGTCGTCAACTTAAAGCGCGGCCTTATGTTACGTTAAAAATGGCGACTTCGCTTGATGGTTGTATCGCGTTAGAAAATGGCGAAAGCCAGTGGATTACCGGAGAAAGAGCGAGAGCGCATGCCCATCTGGAGAGAATGCGGTCAGAGCTGATTGTTGTCGGTCGAAAAACACTGGAATTTGATAAGCCCTCTCTCAATGTTCGCTTACAAGGGTTAGGCGATCGCTCACCGCAAAAAGCGGTTTTAGGGCATGGTAAAGTCCCTTGCGGCTGGATTGGATTAAGAGAACCCACAGATGTTATCAAAACAGCTGCCGATCATGTTCTGATTGAAGGCGGAGCAAAGACAGCCGCCGCTTTTTTAAAGGCCGATCTGGTTGATCGGGTATTACTGTATCGCGCCCCTATCCTCATTGGTAAAGGCTTACATGCCTTGGCTGATATTGGATTAACGCATTTATCCGAAGCGCATCATCGTTGGCATCTCAAAGAGAGAAGAATGCTTGGCAATGACCAGTTGGAAGCCTATTTACGAATATAAAAATGGGCTTATTTACAACAAAATAAATTTACCAAAAAACAATATATAAAATAATTTTATTACCCTTCATAGGAACGGAGCTTACCCCATGTTCACCGGCATTGTTACCGATATTGGCGAGATTACTTCTGTTACGCAGGAAGGTGATCGCCGCATTCGTGTTGCGACAGAATATCCTATGGATACAGTTCCTACCGGTTCCTCTATCGCCTGTTCCGGTG
>NZ_JAIWON010000100.1 GCF_020216885.1 Zymomonas sp.
GAAGCGACTTGCCAGGCTCGATGCATCAATTCCGCAGCCACCGCTTCTTCAAAGGGTGAGTCATATCCGCCCAAAGAGCCGTGGACTGCTTCCGAGAAGGCTTGCGGGCCTCGATCAGCAAATTCGATGAAATGTTTCAGATCAATAACCGCCCGCGAAGTCGTCCGGTTTAAATCAATCATTTCAGGGCCAAAGGAGGTAAATAAAATCATTTCCTGTCTGGCGCGGGTCAAGGCAACATTCAGCCGCCGCCACCCCCCTTCGGCAGACAGCGGGCCAAAGGACATCAGCATTGTCGGTGAACCGGGTTCTGTCGGGCCAAAACCGATTCCGATAATCACCAAATCGCGTTCAATCCCTTGAACCGTTTCCAGATTACGAACCGTAACAGGCTCTGGCAGTAAATCGCTGAAATGAGATTCAATTTCAGGGTGATCGCGGCGGGCTTTATCCAGCAAATCTTCAACCAATCTTTGCTGGTCACTATTCAAGGTAATAATTCCCAAAGACCAGCCTTGCCGGTTAAATTCGGGATCAGTCAAACGGGCTACAGCCTCATCCACCATGGCTTGGGCTTCAATAGCATTCACGCGATTCCGGCCACGACTATAAACCCCGTTCACCCGCCGCCAATGCACAGCCGTTTCTTTCCTGACCGGAGCCGGAAAAGTAATCAGACTGCCATCATAATAACTATGGTTTGAAAAGGCGATCAGGCTTTCATGACGGCTGCGGTAATGGAAATTCAAAGAATGCATCGGGATACCCGCGCTTAAACATTCATCAAGAATACTTTCCATGTCCCGTTCGGTATCAGCCACCAGATCATCATTTTGCACCGAACGATTAAAAAAGCTGGTCGGCGGCATTTGACGCGGATCACCGGCAACAATAACCTGTTTTCCTCTCGCCATCGCGCCGATAGCATCCCAAGGCGCAATTTGCGAAGCCTCATCAAAAATGACCAGATCAAATAACGCATGGTCAGGCGGTAAAAACTGGGCAACCGATAATGGACTCATCAGCATACAAGGTGCCAAGCGTCCAAAATCATCACCCATTTCACTAATCAACTGCCGGATAGGCATAGGATGCTTTAACTGAAGCTGTCTTTTTAAAATGGCATAACCAGCGGGCAAACCGTTATTTTCATCAACCGCAATATTTTTAGCTAACTGCGCCCGAATATATTGCACCGATAATTCAGACACACGGTCATCGACTTTTCGGAAAGCTGCAATATCAGCCATCTGCATAGCCGAAGAGAAACGCCGCAATCGCGGTTCAGCATCAATCAGATTACTGGCAAACCAGCGCGCATAACCGGCTTCAAAGGCCGAAGAGACTTGATCGCTCGGAATAGAATGATCTTCAATAGCATCAACCAAAGGTTTTAACCCTGTTGATACCGCCTCATAACGAATCCGTTGCCAATTCGCCCAAGCCTGCAAACGGTTTTCATAGCTGATAATGGTTTCAGCCAGTTCGAGCCATGCCTTCGGATCGTTGGGCATGTCGGAATCTGCTAAAGAGACAAAACTATCCTTGGCTCTATCTAATATTTGCAAAGCACTTTTCAGCCGCCGCGCGGCAATTATCAAAGGAGAAGCCGGATCTAATAACGCATTCGCTTCCATAACTAGATTTTTGACAGCTTGCCGTAATTCGATCAAATGCGCTGGATTAGCCGCCTGCGCTGCAACCGCAGCCTCCAATTCTTCAGCAAAAGCACATTCATCGGATATCATCGAAAGATTGCTGCTAACACCTTTCCAGCCAGAAAAATATTTCAAGGCTGGCATTGTTTTTCTCAAGTGATAGAGTTTTTCATAGAGCCGACCCATCATCACCAGACGTGGCAGATCATGCGCCGCATCAATCCGACCTTTGGTGCGACCTGCTTTTGCCAAATGTTTGATAATTTTTTTCTTTTCAAAAACAGAAAAGAACCAGAAACGCTGATCGGCTTTTTCCCATTCCTGCCATAAGCGGCGCGGATGTGTGCGTAGCCGTCTTAGAATATCGCGATCATAGCGGACAGACAGACCAGAAGCCTCTTTGCGATAGCTTTTTAAAATAGAAATAAGTTGATAGGCGGCTTCGATGATTTTGTTTTTTTCGGCAGAAAAAGCCAAATAGCAATTTTTGCCATAGGCTTTTCCCAATAAATGGACAAAATGGCTTAATTGCTCCAATCCGTCCCGACTATCAGCCATAATCGGCAAATTAGAAGCCTCGATAATCGCTTCTTTGGCAGCCATGACTTCTAAAACAGCATTTTTTAACTTCTTAGCTGCAGCAACAATAGATTCCTGCCAACCATTCGACCATTCGCTTACCGTTACCGCATCGAAATCCTGCGGAATATCTTCAACTTCCTGCCAAGCCAGCCCTAAACGTTGCGCCAGATCACGAAAATGGGCGAGGTCTTGCTCACTATGTTGCAGCGGATGATAAAAATTCAGACGAGGCACTGCACGGCCACCATCCCGAACAACAACGCCAATAGCTTGATAAAGAGTCAATCCATTGGGTTGGCGTTGATGCAGCAAATGAACGACTTCATTAAGATTGTCGCGCAATTGTCGCAGCTTTTCTGCTTCACTTTTCCAGTCAGCTTCGGGGATATCTCGACTGGCCGCCCAAGCCCGATTAAGCTGTTTGATAACTTCGCTACGGGTAGCCTTACTGGAATGAAGCTCCAGACAGAAATCACCTAATCCATTGGCATTTAAACGCCGCTGAACGACATCAAGCGCGGCCTTTTTCTCTGCCACGAATAAAACGCGCCGCCCCAAAGCCAGATTATGAGCAATAATATTGGCGATAGTCTGGGATTTCCCTGTCCCCGGAGGGCCATCCAAAACAAAATCACAGCCTTTAGCCGAGGCCACAATAGCCGCTAATTGAGAGCTATCTGCAGGTAAAGGGGTAAATAATTCACCAGGATTAACGGTTTTATCCAGCGTTTCGGCAGTTGGGAAATGCTTATTTTTAGGTAAATTCTCTTTTGTCCGGTCTAATAAATAATGGACAAGAGGACTTTCCTTTAACTGATCGGAACGATCGGTTAAATCTTTCCACATCAGATATTTAACAAAGGAAAAAGTGCTTAAACTGACTTCGGGAATCAGTTCGAAACCTTTAATATCCCGAATAGCATGACGGATAATATTCCATATCGCGGCAATATCAATCAATCCGTCTTGCTCTGGCAAAGCCTTATTCAACTCTGGTATCGTCAGGCTAAAATCATGCCGCAACATCTCCAGAAGTGTCAGATTAAAACGGATTTCATCTTCATGCCTGACCAGAACCAAACCGGACAAGGCATTTTTCCGTTCCAATGTTACGGGCAATAAAACCAAAGGTGCGAGATACTCCCGCGTTTCTTCAGGATGCCGTTTCCATTTCAGAAAACCGATTGCCAAAAACAAGGTATTCGCCCCGCCTTCGTCAATATCGCTTCTAGCTTTCCGATAAAGATCAATCAAAGCGGCTTCTAGGGCATTAGCTGAAAGCGAAGACATAATTTCGCCTTTAGCCATGGCCGCTTCTGCCATTTCTTGAAGCAAATCGCTCTGATTTTGTGACGCATACAGTTCTTTATCGCGCCCATTGGCCGAAAAATCCGGCATTGCTACGATTTTCAGCTTTTTACCGTCACTTAATCCGATTTCCAGCTTCATCGGGTCTGAACAGATCAAAGGCACCTGTTTGCTTTTGGCAGGCAGATTTAACAGGCGATTACGCGGCGTTAATTCCAATAATTTACGCTGCCAACTTGTCAGCCGATCTTTCGCGACAGCATCACTTTCCGACCTTTCGACATCAAAAGCGGGTAATACTGGCGCAGTTTCAAAGGCTTCTGCCGCTTCCCATTCAGATGGCGAAAATTCTTCACCATTCCCCGACAAGCTATTTAAAGGCCGAATTTTTTGTAAACGCGCCCGATGAATATCGATAGCCATAACAAAATCGGAGGCACGCTCTTCGGCAATTTTTTTTAAGGCCTCTCGCTCGGCAACCGACAAAGCAGAAGGTATCCGCTGCAATAAAAGCCGCGAATCCAATAACAGCATATCTTTCAAATCGACCCGCCGTCTTAAGGCTGCCGCTTCATCGGTAATAAGGGAAGCAAATTCAATCGGCTGTAACCAGACGCCTACCAAAACGGCCTCTCGTAACAAAACGACCAAGGCGTTTAATCCGGCTTTTTCTAACACTGCGGCCAAAAGTAAGGCCGTATCAAGGCTATTAGCAATCTGCCCTGATATAATTCGTTCAGGCGTCCGTATTTTCTGACCATTTTCAGCATATTGGTCAGGCATAGGTGCTTCAGATAGATGCAAGCCGCAAAGTGCCGACCAAATAGCCGAGGTTATTTCCCAAACCCGTTCCCGCGATTGCGACTGGTAACCTTCAATCGAGGCTACTCTTCCCGCTTTTTCCAAAACATCAGAAGCCGATTTCAAGACGGAATCAATGACTGGATCATTCGGCATAACAAAGGCAGGCAGCAATTCCGACATCGTCTTATAACCACCCCATTGATCATAAGACAGAAGTTCAACCGGCAAGACGGTTTCGGCTAGAATAGTATCGCCTTTGACAAGCGAGAAAGTCAGATGAGTCGTCAGATTTTCGTTTAAATCATGCAGAAAACCGGCATCCAAAATTACCGGCTGCAAAGCAAGCTGATAGCTCTCTTCTTTTTTTAAAAGAGGAATCCTCCAACGGACTTCTTCAATAAAGGGTAAATCCGCTTTCAGGATCAAGGTCAAATCCTGAAAATCTTCCGAGGTCGGATTGGTTATTTCCAAATCGTGAATTAACGGGACCGCATTCTGATGAGAAGCAAAACCAATTTTACTGGCGACAGAAACGCCAATTTTGATACGCATGCACAATAATCCCGAACCTCGCGCATGGACAGACGCTTGGTTATCCTCACCCGAAACAACAGCCAATATAAGACAAGCCTTGCCCAAATACCCTATAGAACTTGATAGCAAGCGTTATTCAATCGCTTTTTCATCATAAAAGCTGAAAAAAGGCAAAAAAAGATAATTTACTGAAAAAACATAGGGATATTGAAGAAAACAAGATCAGGGGAATCTCTGTCTAGACATGCTTTACTTGCGGCGCACACCATCCGGGTAAATAGGAAGCCTTTTTATCATGGGCAAGAATCAAGGCTTTTTCCAAGAAATCATTGAAATTATGCGCAATGTCGGCTCCGCTAAATTGCCGCCGCAAATAATCCGCCCATAAAAATTCACTAAAAGGCGTCACGTCTTTGGCATATCCTCCAGCACGGCGCAAAGATCCAGCCAGCGAACGATAAGGATCGTCTTTCATATCGGTCAGACTATCAGGAATATCCTGATAACTACGGCGGACGCCCTTTTCATCGAAAGGATGCATCCAGCGCTGGCTATCCATCACAAACCAGAAATGATCTTTTTCCAAAGAAGAAAGATCGGCCATCACGGATAAGGCAACTTTAGTCACACCCTCTTCTAAAAGCGCGCGGCATAGATGGTGATGATCGACAACAAAAGGCTGACTTTGTTCTCCCAGAACTACGGGAATTAAATGGCTGCCAAGATAAAGAGATTTTTTATCATCCTCTTTCTCTCGCCAATTTTCGCGTTTATTTTCGACTTCCCGCATACCAACCGAAATCTGGGTAGGATGCAAGTCAGTCAAAGCGGCTGTCAAAAGCACAGGTTCGCGGATATCAGCCATATTCTCTCCTTTATCGGGATAAATGAGACATGCATCCAATTGGTGGGATCGTTTTCTTCAGCTTCTAGACAGTAATATTCTTGAAAAATATTTTCTTCTACAAAAGAAATATATCAAAAAATGAAAGACATTATCTATCGTCAAGCCTGTCCTATTTTTGTCGCCAAACGATAAAAATCGACCCCAGCCTGTTGATATCCCTGCTGCCAACGATTTTCTGCCGGACAAGAGAAGAGTAATTGGTCATCCACTTTGGAAAGAAACCAATCTGCCTGCTTCATTTCCTGATCCAGTTGACCAGCACCCCACCCAGCATAGCCCAAAGCAACCAGCCAATGCTGGGGTCCTTCTCCACGACTAAGGGCATGAAGCACGTCGAGAGTACAGGTCAAAGCCCAATCCTGCCCAACCATCATGCTATCAGAACTATGCCAATCGCGACTATGCAAGACCATCCCGCGTTGGGGTTCACAGGGGCCGCCATCATGGACAGGTCGATCAGGAACAAGGCCGGGCTGAATACCCAATTGATGCATCAAAGAATGCAAAGTCACATCGGGAATAATGCGACCAATATTCAGCCCCAAAGCCCCTTTTTCATTAAAGGCACATAAAGCGATAACCGCTTTTTGAAATTCGACATCTCTCATATTGGGCAAAGCCAAAAGCAATAATCCGCTTAGCTCTGGACAAGGATCAGTAACCATAAGAAAGGGTCATAGTCTTCTCATAAAGACGGATGCAAGTCTTCGGATTCATCCTCAGAAGAAGACATATCCTGATACAAAAAACCGAAGCGTTCGATAAAACGCCCCCAATTTTCATCCGACATTCTGACGTCGAATTCCATTTTCCCGGTCTCATCATTCATCACGTCACTGACAACATCGCCATGGGCATAAAGCCAAGCCATAGCCTGACCTTCTGTCACAGGAAGATCAATATGACGCAGACGATGGGCTTCTGACAGTCTCTGGGAAACCAACTCCCGTAAGTCTTCTATGCCTTCACCTGTCCATGCCGATATCAAGGCAACATCATCACGACGCGCGGCTTCAGCAGCAAGGCTTTCATGAGCTTCTTCGGATAAAAGATCACTTTTATTCCAAGCCTCAATAACCGGAATAGCAAATTCCCCGCCTTCTTCGACAGGGGCAATCCCGATTTCAGCCAAAACACGCTCAACATCTTCGCGCTCGGATTCACTATCTTCTTGGGCGATATCGCGGACATGCAGAATAAGATCAGCCGCGGTAACTTCTTCCAAAGTCGCCCGAAAGGCCGCAACCAACTGGGTCGGCAAATCAGAAACAAAACCCACCGTATCTGACAAAATAGCCTTATCAATACCAGGTAAAGCAATCTGGCGCATCGTTGGGTCAAGGGTTGCGAAAAGCAAATCCTTGGCCATGACATCGGCTCCAGTCATACGGTTAAACAGGGTCGATTTTCCGGCATTAGTATAACCGACCAAGGCAACGACCGGCCAAGGGGCTTTTTTCCGTCTTGCCCGATGCAATCCACGCGTTCGCGTTACCTGTGCCAAATCACGCCGCAATTTTGCCATGCGGTCACGGATCATGCGGCGATCGGCTTCAATTTGGGTTTCACCCGGGCCGCCTAAAAATCCAAAGCCCCCTCTTTGACGCTCCAAATGCGTCCATGTCCGAACCAAACGACCCGCTTGATAATCCAAATGGGCAAGCTCGACCTGCAAACGCCCTTCAGCGGTTGCTGCACGCGCACCAAAAATTTCAAGGATAAGACCGGTTCGGTCGATAACCTTCACATCCAAAGAGGTCTCAAGATTGCGCTGCTGAATCGGCGTCAAAGGGCCATCGACAATGACCAGATCGACTTCTTCATCTCTTGCTGCGGTGACAATCTGCTCAACCTGCCCTGGACCAAACAAAGTCGAGGCTTTTGGGGCGCGCAAATGGAAAGCTAATTTGGAAACAACATCCAACCCGATGGCACAGGCCAGACCAGTTGCCTCTTCCAATCTAGCTTCGGTCGAACGCTTGTTATTATCTTCCAATTCAGGAAGAACGATCAATACGCGGGCGCCATGTGAAACGCCATCGGCTTCGGAACGGACAAAACCACTCAATCCTCGTCTCGCCTTTCTGTCATTGTCAAATCTACAGATTTCACAGGCTGCACTGTTGAAACCGCATGTTTATAAACCAGCTGCGCGTCGTCATTACGGGTCAATAAGACGCAGAATAGATCAAAGGCGGCAATTTCACCTTGTAACATGACCCCGTTTATCAAAAACATCGTCACCGGTTCTTGCTGCTGCATAATCGCCGATAAAAAGACATCCTGAAGCAAACTGGATTTACGTTCAGCCATCAAACTGCGACTTTCGCGTAGCTGTTCCAGTGGATGCGCCGGAATAATGGTAGAAATAGCGTGTTTATAGACCAGCTGTGACTGACCATCTCTCCGCAGCAGAATAGAAAAATTGTCAAACCAGGTGATAACACCCTGTAATTTAACGCCTTTTACCAAAAACATCGTCACCGGTGTGCGGGTCTTGCGCAAGGTATTAAGGAAAAAATCCTGAAGATTATTGACCTTTTCGGCCATTGTCCGGTTCTCCGGTTTGTTGGCTGGACAAAATCATTACAAAACATCCACGCCCAGCAAATATGGATGCACGCCTATGTGAAGAGTCTTTCAAGAGGTGATAATATAGTTTAAAATTTCAAATGTTACAGAAACAATTTACTAGGCCAATCCATTTTTCTATCCTTTATTACAAAGGACAATGAAATATTATTTAATTATCATAGAATTGAAAAAGAAAAGAAAAACACTATCGGAATTTCGTTAAAATAGTCCCTCTCCGATGATTTTCAAGTCAATAAAAGAATTTCGGGCTCTTTCCGGCGCGATAAAAAAAGCCGGATCCAGTTTCCCAGATCCGGCTTCATTATCTTTTATGCTAGAAGTCTTTCAAAAAAAACCAACACTAAAGTCTTTATAGCGAGTTCATATTATAAGCCCGCTCGTCATGCTCGCTGATATCCAGCCCCATCGCTTCTTCTTCCTTGGTAACACGCAAACCAACCAGTTTATCAACGATGTAAAAGGCAATAGCAGAACCGATAGCTGACCAAATAACGGCAACCACTACGGCAAAAATCTGCAAGAAGAGCTGATGTCCGATCATATAATCGGCTTTACCGGGCCCCCCCAATAATGGTGAACAGAATAAACCCGTCGCAACAGAACCGATAATGCCCCCAACGCCATGAACACCAAACGCATCAAGCGCATCATCAAATTTTAATTTGGGTTTGACATAGACGACCATCCAAAAGCAGCCGAAAGAAGCCAAAGCCCCGATAGCGATAGCGCCCATCGGGCCCGCATTACCGGCGGCAGGCGTAATGGCAACCAGACCGGCGATAGCACCGGAACAAGCCCCAAGCAGCGACGGCTTACGACCAACGAGAGCTTCGGTTGCAATCCAAACCAAGATAGCGGCGGCTGTCGCAACAAAGCTGTTTATCATGGCTAAACCAGCAGAAGCATTGGCACCCAAGGCTGAACCTGCGTTAAAGCCAAACCAACCAACCCATAACAATCCGGTTCCGATCAGGGTCATCATCATAGAATGAGGCGCCATCAATTCTTTGCCATAGCCGCTCCGTTTACCGACCATCAAGCATCCAACCAAAGCCGCAATACCCGCATTGATATGAACAACCGTCCCACCGGCGAAATCCAGAACGCCCATTTTGAAGAAATAACCGTCAGAAGACCAAACCATATGGGCGAGCGGCAAATAAACCAAAACCAACCAAAGCGGGGTGAAAAGCATTACTGCCCGAAATTTAATTCTTTCAGCAAAACCACCCAAAGCCAAAGTCGCCGTAATCGCGGCAAAAGTCATCTGGTAACAGACAAAAACATATTCCGGTATCGTACCATTGATGCTGTCTGGCGTTACCTTTTTCAAAAAGGCATTGGTCAAGTTACCAAAGAAAGGAGATGACCCGCTAAAGGCCAAAGAATATCCAATTAAAGGCCATAAAACCATGACAAGAGCGGTCATGCACAACATCTGGGTCAAAAGAGAAAGCGCATTTTTTGCTCGAACCATGCCGACATAGAATAATGCCAACCCCGGAATAATCATCAACAAGACAAGCGCTGTTGATATCAACATCCAGGCGGTATCCCCGCTATTTACAGCGGCCGGCGTTTCCGCCAAAGCCGGAACAGCACAAGATAACAA
>NZ_JAIWON010000101.1 GCF_020216885.1 Zymomonas sp.
GGGTAGTGCAATTAATTTTTTACAAAACCCTATCGAATTAGCCATAGAGCGCAAAAAAACAGGCGCCTTTAATGAAAATCTCTGCATTCCCCGATATATCCCTCAAGACTCTGAACGAGCCGGCGTCATGAAAATTAATAAAGCCGAGATAACTTTTATATTTCAAAAAATTAACGCAGACACAGAAGACTATACAATAAAAATTACTTAGTCAGCTATTTTCCACAGAATTTATGCAGCAAAAATGACATAAAAATTCATAAAAACTGCTTTTTTTGATAAAAATTTTAAAAATCTGGAGATAAAGCCAATTTTGCCCAAACGGGCAAATGGTCGGAGGCCAGCCTTGCAAGGGGCGTATTGTGAACACCACATTCCAAATATCTAATTTGAGGGGCAATAATAATACGATCTAATCCGACCAAAGGATGCTGGGCGGGGAAACTGGCACCAGTTGGTAAAACTGAAAAATCATCTGGTAATAATCGCAAACATCCATCTCGTCTGCGCCATTGGTTAAAATCACCCATAATAATCGTCGGCAAATCGCGCTGCAAATTTCTTAATCTATCAACAATAAAGGCAACCTGCCGCCGCCGGAACAGACCAGATAAATCGAGATGTGAACCTATCAACCGCCAAATACGACCTCGAATTTTAATATCGCAGATAATCGCGCCTCTGGGTTCCAAACGAGGTAGTCTGACGCGCTCATATGCCACACAGCTGGCAAAATCGCGCAACAGCAAGGCATTCCCATGCCATCCAAGGCTACAAGAGCGCAAAGATAACGGCACATAGCTATAACCATGCGCAGCCAAGGCATCAAAAGGCAGAATGGCGCGTCTTTTCCCCAGACGATGATCGGCTTCTTGCAACACAACACAATCCGCATCGATTTCGTCCAGAACAGACAAAATCCGTTCTGGGTCGCGCCTTTTATCAGCACCGATTGCTTTGTGAATATTATAAGAGGCCACTTTTATCGTATAATCAGGCATAGTCACTTTTACGGGCTTCTCCTCACATTATTATACCCGTTTTACACCCCGCTATAAGAAAGCCTTCTATCAGCTTTTTATACATTTATAAAAATATCAGTTTCGATTTTTTATTTCAAAGAAGTATTCTAATTAAAAAAAGATATATCTAAAAATCACCTTACCCAAAAGCCATTTAAAAACAAAAAACTTTTTAAATATAAAAATTATTTTTAGAATTATATCTTCTTCATTCAAGAAAAGCGGAACCAAAACAGCCCCGCTTTTCTTTCTTTATTACAAATACATCAGGTCATTCAGTAGCCGTTCCGCCCACTGTCAAACCTTCAACTAACAAAGTGGGCTGCCCGACGCCAGCAGGCACAGACTGACCGCCCTTGCCACAAATACCGACCCCTTCATCCAAAGCGAGATCATTACCAATGGCCGCAATTTTATTCAGAACAGTCGGGCCATCACCGATCAAAGTAGCCCCCTTAATAGGAGCCGCAATACGGCCATTTTCGATCATATAGGCTTCAGTGCAGGAAAAGACGAACTTACCACTGGTAATATCGACTTGGCCGCCGCCAAAATTCTTGGCGAAAATGCCTCTTTTAACACGAGACATAATTTCTGCAGGATCATCCTGTCCGGCCGCCATAAAGGTATTCGTCATTCTTGGAATCGGGGCATGGACATAGCTTTCACGCCGCCCGTTTCCGGTTGGTTTCATACCCATCAAACGCGCATTCAATCTATCCTGCATATAGGATTTCAGAATACCATTTTCGATCAGAACCGTGCGACTGGTCGGGGTGCCTTCATCATCAATGCTCAAAGAACCTCGCCGGTTCGGAATCGAGCCATCATCAATAACCGTGACTCCTGCGGAAGCTACTTTTTCGCCAATTCGACCAGAAAAAACAGAAGACCCCTTCCGGTTGAAATCGCCTTCCAAACCATGACCGACGGCTTCATGGAGCAACACACCAGGCCATCCGGGGCCTAAAACAACGGGCATTTCTCCAGCGGGTGCAGGTATAGCGTCTAAGTTAACCAAAGCCGAGGCTAAGGCCATATCAATACCTTTTTGCCATGCCGATTCTTCAAAAAGGGGATCATAAAGATAGCGACCACCGAAACCGTAAAATCCAGATTCGCGTCGTCCGTTCTTTTCAACAACGACCGAAATATTCAACCGCACCAAAGGACGGATATCCTGAGCCACAAAACCGTCAGGACGGACAATTTCAATCACGCTCCATGAAGCCGATAATCCAACAGATACCTGACAGACATGCGGATCTCTGGCACGAGCGGCTGCATCGATTTTCTGGCACAAGGCTACTTTTTCAGCAAAAGGCTTCAAAGTAAGCGGATTAGCTTCGGTATAAAGATGCCGATTGGTATGAAGCGGAGACGAAGGATGGTTACCCTTTTTGGGGTCTAATAACTGTAGGGTTTCTCCTGCTCGCCTGATCGCATCAGCAGAAATCTCGCTTGCATGGGCAAAGGCAGTCGCTTCGCCGGATAATCCCCGCAGACCAAAACCTGCCTGATTATCATAGCTCGCATTTTTCAGGCGGCCATCATCAAAAGAGAAACTTTCGGAAACACTATATTGTAAATAAAGCTCCCCATCATCACAGCCGTGAAGCGTTTGTGAAGTCAAACGCTTGGCATCATCCGGGGTCAACAGCCCAGGGCGATAGAGAAAATGGCGAGGAGCATCAGCTATGTCAGCAATAGTCATAGGCTATTAGTTATAACGCTCTGACAATCGGTGCAATCACTGAACGCATAGCGGGGCAGAATAATTCTCAAATGAGCAGGGCAGACAGGCTCAATAAAAGGCGAATTTCCGCCTGTTTCAGGACAGGCCTCGGTCAACCATCACCAAAAGTGATTAAATTCATTTAATTTCTTTGGTGGCATAAATATATTAAAAGAGTAATAAGAAGTTACCTTTTTCTCTTATTCTTGCGAAATAGCAATTTTATTACGCAATCAATCTTTTTCAAGTCATGGAATGGTATAGTTAATCGGCCTTACTTTTATGAAAGAAACCCCCACAATAAAAGAAAGGCTAAAATTGATTGAGCCGCACCCCATCCAGATAGCAAAAGAGTCAAAAGCGCTGATAGAAACAATGCGTTTTGAGCCTTTGGGGGGCATCGCCAATCTGGAAGAGCATCTAGCACGGCTTGAAAATTCAACTCAAATACTGGGCTTTACTTATAATCGTCATGCTGTTCGCAATATGCTTCATATGGCCTGTTTCCCTCTGACAAAGCCCCATTTTATCCGATTGGTTATCAATTATAACGGCCGAATTGCTGTTGAAATTACTCCACCAGAAAAGGCACCCGAAAAAATAATTGCATGTTTCCCTGTTCAACGATCTTGTCCGGCCAATGATGAAAGGCTCTATCATTCGCTGCTACCACGGGTAGCCAATGATATTTCAGGCAAGAAAGCTGATATTTGGCTCGCTATTGATCCATCCGGCCATGTGACAGAAACCGCCTTAGGCAATATTTTTATTCAGGATAACGATCGGCTATTAACGCCACCGCGCTCATTGGGGCTTCTTCCCGGCCTCCTGCGCGAGCGTTTATTATCAAGCGGCAACGCCAAAGAATCGCTGTTATCTATACAGGATTTAAAATCCGGATTTCTCATCGGCCATGACCTGTTCGGGCTAGTCAAGGCAAAATTACTTCGCTAAAAACCGCCGCCATGGCCAGTAAAGTAAAAGATATATTTTGCTTTCTTACCTGACTGACACAAGGATTATATTTCAAAAGACGGATATTTTTCTGTCCGCCGCTTTTCCTGAGAGGAAAAAAGATGGTTCACATTTCCGCTGCCCTTTCCCGTATCCAGCCCTCCCCGACCATTGCCGTGACCAGTCGAGTGATCGAGCTCAAATCAAAAGGGGTCGATATTATTACACTCGGGGCAGGTGAACCGGATTTCGAAACCCCCGAATTTATTAAAGAAGCCGCAATCCAAGCTATCCATGATGGGAAAACCCGTTATACCAATGTTGATGGAACGGCAGAATTAAAAGAAGCCATCGTCGGTAAATTCCGCCGCGACAACCATCTTGAATATCGCACAGATCAGATATCGGTCGGTTCCGGCGGCAAGCATGTATTATTCAATGCTCTGACGGCTACTATTGACGAAGGCGATGAAGTCATCATCCCCGCTCCTTATTGGGTCAGTTATCCTGACATCGTGCGCTTTTGTGGTGGGACACCAGTCTTCATTCAGGCCACTATTGACCAAGATTACAAAATCACTGCCGAACAGCTTGAAAAAGCCATTACCCCAAAAACGCGCTGGTTTATCTTTAATTCTCCCAGTAACCCGACCGGTGCCGCCTATAGCGCAGATGAGATTAAAAGCCTTGCCGAAGTTTTGCGCCGCCATCCTCATGTCTGGATTTTGTCAGATGATATCTATGAACATATCGTCTTCGATAATTTCCGCTTTGCAACCATCGCCGAAGTAGCACCGGATCTCTTCGATCGCACTTTGACCGCGAATGGCTGTTCAAAAGCCTATGCCATGACCGGCTGGCGGATTGGTTTTGCAGGTGGCCCCACCCCCCTTATCAAAGCGATGGCCAAGCTCCAGTCACAATCAACCTCCAACCCTTGCTCTATTTCACAGGCCGCTTCTGTTGCAGCTTTAAATGGTTCACAAGAATTTCTGAAAGACTGGTCTGCTGATTTTGCGCGCCGCCGCGATCTGGTTGTTGACGGTCTGAATGCGATAGACGGTATTTCTTGTCCGAAACCACAGGGTGCCTTTTACGTCTATCCAGGTATTTCAGATTTAATCGGCAAAAAAACGCCATCAGGCAAAATCATTGAAAAAGACTTGGATTTTTCAAGCTATCTGATTGACGAAGCCAAAGTGGCCGTTGTCCACGGCGAAGCTTTCGGTCTATCTCCGGCTTTCAGAATCAGCTATGCGACCTCAACCGAATTATTGAAAGAAGCGCTTAAACGCATTAGCAATGCTGTCGCTCGCTTAAAATAAAATAGATCTTTTAAAAAACAACTTTGGCAAACAAAGCCCAGTTTTAGAAATTGGGCTTTGTTTAACTTTCACGAGATAGCTCACTTTGGACTTGCGGTAGAACCCGCTAATAATCCGCCATCGATATTCATTTCTGTGCCAGTAATATAGGTTGCTTCATCAGAGGCTAACATCACAGCCACAGCGGCGACCTCATCAGGCATTCCAAAACGGTGCAATGGTGTATCGGCAACCAATGCCTGCATGTTTTTCTCACGGTCACGTCCTTTGCCTAACATAGGCTCCCAAATAGGCGTTAAAATTGCAGCAGGATGAATCGAATTACACCGAATCTTCCAGCCTTGCTGGGCGCAATAAAGAGCTACCGTTTTACTATGATTACGAATGGCGGCTTTGGATGATGCATAAGCTGCGGCTAAAGGAATTCCGACTAATCCTGAACGTGAAGAAATATTGATAATAGACCCTGTGCCTTTTTCTTTCATGGCCTTAATCGCATAACGACATCCTAAAAAAGTGCCGTCTAAATTCACGCGATGAACGGCTCTCCAATCATCGAGAGCGGCATGTTCTGGATCATGAGCAACAACTTCATCTTCAAAGCCGGTTACACCGGCATTGTTCACGACCACATCGGCAACAGGGATAGATTCTGCTAAATGCTGCCAATCTTTTTCTTCACGAACGTCTAGTTTTATAAAACGCCCACCCATTTCATCAGCCGCCTTTTGACCCAAAATTTCATCAATATCTGTAAAGATGACAGTCGCAGCCTCACGCGAAAAAGCTGTTGCGATCGCCTTTCCAATGCCTCTTGCGGCACCGGTCACGACACATAGTTTATTTGCTAATCTTGGCATAATAAATTCCCCTCTGTTTCGCGATCAGATTTCAAAATTTTGGCTTTTTATGGCCGGTATAAAAAAAGAGCAGCCAGATAAAATAATCCGGCTGCTCTTTTGTTTCTGGCAATGAAAAAATCAATGCACCGTTGTAACCGGCTCAATACCCGATTGTTTCAGTTGGTCATTCAACTGACCAACTAGACGATCCAAAGCCGCCTGATCGCGCCCTTCAGCACGGGCAACTAGAACATCTTGGGTATTGGAAGCCCGCAGTAGCCACCAACCATCGTCATTGGTCACGCGAACACCGTCGATCGTGTTGACCTTGGCATCGGCAGCCGTCAAGCGACCCAATACTTCGCCAATTACTTGGAATTTACGGGTTTCAGAAGCCTGAAAGCGTAATTCTGGTGTATTGACCATTTTTGGCATATTTTTACGGATTTGGGTCAAAGAGCCACCCATCTGATGAACAGCCCCGATCATCCGCACCGCAGCATAGATACCATCATCAAAACCGAACCACTGATCGGCAAAGAAAATATGGCCGCTCATTTCACCAGCCAAAGGTGAATGGGTTTCTTTCATCAAAGTTTTAATCAACGAATGACCCGTCCGCCCCATCAAGGGTTTACCACCCAGTTCAGCCACCCGATCAAACAAGGCCTGACTGGCTTTGACGTCAGCAATAATTGTACCGCCGGGATGACGTTTCAGGACTGGTGCAGAAAGGATGGCCAAAATCTGGTCACCCCAGATCACATGACCTTCGCTATCGACTGCGCCGATACGATCAGCATCGCCATCAAAGGCAAAACCAAAATCAAGTTTTTCTTTTTTGACTAAGGCTTTAAGGTCAGCAAGGTTGGATTCAACTGTTGGATCGGGATGATGGTTCGGAAAGCGTCCATCAACATCCGTATAAATAACGTGATGTTCACCCGGTAATTTTTTAATCAGCTTCTCGAGAACAGGGCCACCGACACCATTACCGGCATCCCAACCAATGCGATATTCGCCACCTTCATAGCCCTGTGCCAAACGGTCAACATAGGCGTCGATAATATCGGCGGTTTCGACACTGCCCTTGCCTTCTTCCCAGTCACTTTTAGCAGCCAGCTCACCAATATCGCGGATATCCTTTCCAAAGAAAGAACTATGCTTCAAGACCATTTTGAAGCCATTATATTCTGCTGGATTATGGCTACCCGTAATCTGGATACCACCATCAACATCCAAAGTTGCTTCAGCAAAATACAGCATAGGGGTCGAAGCCAAACCGATATTGACAACATCAACACCCGCTTCGGTCAGTCCCTTAATCAAGGCATCTTTTAAGGCCGGAGAAGAATTACGACCATCATATCCCACCGCAATCCGATGACCACCAGCTCGCCGCAAACGGGTCGCGAATCCTCGACCAATAGCATAAGCATCATCAGGGGAAAGCGTCTCTCCGACAATACCGCGAATGTCATATTCACGCAGTACGGTAGGATCAAATTTATGGGACATTAAAAGCTCCTATCAGGAAAATCCTATTGTATGATGGCTATAACGCAGCAAGAAAAGAAAAGCTGCCCGAAAAAGCCCAATAAACCAAAGGCATCCTTTTTTTATCAAAGAATTTCTTGTTTTTTTTAAAATGAATATCGTTAACCTGCATTGAATTTTAACAGGATATCGCGGGCAATATTAACATGCCGCGCCCATTCTTCGCTTCCTCCAGCATCAGGATGAACCAAAGCAATCAACTGATGATAAGATTTTTTAATAGAAATTTTGTCGGCTTGTTCATCCAAACCCAATAATTTCAAAGCATCGCTTCTATTTTGAGGAATGCCGATTTTCTGAATACGATTGATGATATCTGCGCGTCTGTCAGCTTTAGAGGAAAGTGGAGCCGCTGTTGCCTTTTGTGCCGAAGGATAAGGATTTCCCTTGCCGGCAGAATAAGCCGATCCACTTTTTGGAAAGGCAGTATTCTGAAAATGGCTTCCGGTATCATTCTCTGGCTTTTTCGAAGGACTATAAGGCTTAAAGCTCTCTTTCTTCCGACGAGCGCTATAAGCAGACGCAAAAGAATCCCGAAAATTCTGATATTTTTTAGCGCGATCTTTTGCCACAGAAGCATGATTTTGCCGTTTTAAAAACCAGATCGAAGCGCCAAGAATAGCGATAACCGCAGGGATAACCTCTCCCTTTACCAGCAATGAAAAGCCACCAAGGCCAGCGATTAAAGCCGCTAAATCTCCAATACGAAGAGCAGCTGCCACCGGACGGCACCAACTCCACAAGGCCAAGGCCAAAGCTAATAGCGTTAAAATCTGCATGAAATTAAAGCCATGCTCCCATCTGGCCAGAAAATATCTTTGTTATTCTTGGATTATCATCCGATATCTTAAAATTATCTTTACCAATCCGCGCCCATCAGGCTTTTTTGGGATCTGGGATTGATAATTTCAAGCCCGCAATCAAGTCTCTTAATTCCTGTCTGGCTGCCACATGCGCCAATCCAGCACGCCCCAAAGCCTTAACATCTAACAGTGTTAAACCTTTTAAGAACAGCTCACGATAAATAACTCGCTCGCTCAACCCTGAAATAATACGGAAGCCAACGCGCTTCGATAATTCAGTCATGGCAGACGCCACATGGCGCATATTCCGCGCTTCCAAATGCTGAAGCCGGTTTCTTAAAACAATCCAGTCAACCGTCTTGCCGTCGCGCTTTCCGCGTGCTTTTCGTGCTTCCCAAACCAATTCTGCATAAAAGCTGGGGCGTTTGATGTGATAGCTTTCAGGATCAACTTGACCGATCAAATCAAGATCAACAAAGCTATCGTTGATAGGCGTTACCAGACTATCTGCTCTTTCAAGCGCCGAGCGAATATCGGAAGAATGACGACCCGGTGTATCGACAATAACAAAATCATAATTCTGGGAAAGCGCGTCCAACAAAAGATTCAAGTCTTCACCACTATCAGGATCAAAAACTTTCGTCTCAGGGGTCGGCAAATCCATGCCAATCCGCTTTACGCTTTCGACACGATTTTCCATATAACGGGCAAAAGTCCGCTGACGTGTATCAAGATCAACAGCCGCCACTTTCAGGCCTTTAGCGCTCAACGCTACCGCAACATGAACGGCTGTCGTTGACTTCCCCGAGCCCCCCTTCTCATTCGCAAAAACGATAAAATAAGCGTTTTTAGCTGACATTATATTTCGGCCTTTCCTCTTGCGCTTTTCCGGTTCGTGCTTTTCCTATCAGGACAGATAGCCCCCCTCAAAACATATTCATTATTACGGCGAAACAGAAAATACCGATAATCAAAAGGGACAGGATATAAATTATTGTCCGGATAATAAAATTCTAAAAGAATTGAAACGCTCTCATCACGATTACAATGCTCTTCGGTATAAAGCCTTATGACAAGGATTATAATCACCCCCGTAAATAGCTATGTCAGACGGTATCGCAACCGCTAATTTGCAACAAAAGATAGAGAGTCGATAGCGAAATAATGCTTTAAATACTGCGCAACCGGTGATTTTTTTGCTAAAAGCTATCATCAAGCAAGGCCAATATATGGCACAAAGGAAGCATAATGGCAGAAAATGAAATTTTGACCGATAATGATGAGGCTCTGGATGCCTTCACCAATAATTATCAACGGCCATCCGATAATCCCTGCGGCCTCTATCTTATTTCTCCGCCGGAAATAGATGAGCATTTCGTTGAAAGATTAAAAAAAGCCTTTGACGGAGGTGATGTGTCGGCCTTTCAACTCCGGTTAAAAGGTCTGAATGAACATGCCATCGCCCGACTGGCTGAACCTCTACAAAAATTATGCGCCGATAGAGATGTTGCCTTTATCGTCAATGATAGCGTTTCTCTCGCCAAAAGGCTGGGTGCCGATGGGGTGCATCTAGGGCAAGGTGACGGTGATGCGGCCGAAGCCCGTGTCATTCTGGGGCCTTCGGCACAAATCGGGGTTACCTGTCACAATAGCCGTCATCTCGCGATGATTGCTGGTGAAAAAGGGGCAGATTATGTTGCTTTTGGGGCATTTTACCCGACGACTAGTAAAGATGTCCGCTACTATGCACGTCCTGAAATTCTGTCATGGTGGGCAACTCTTTTTGAACTGCCTTCTGTCGCCATT
>NZ_JAIWON010000102.1 GCF_020216885.1 Zymomonas sp.
CCATCTTTTGGCCAATTCGGAAAAATTATAGCATATGGTGTCGAAAAAAACAGTAAAAACAATGCCGAAAATCTGAGAATAGAAAACTCTATCCAGATTTCCGGCATCACTTACCCGATAATCTTAACGTCACCTTGAAAAAATTTGGCCATATCGACGGAATCGAAGAATCCCTCAAAAGCTGCGATAGGCCTCATTTCCAACAAAACCCATTTTTTCGACCTGGGCTTTTTTACATTCGGCCAAGACTTTATCCACGACGTCATAGCGAACCTGCGGATCCGGCTGAATCTGGAGTTCAGGGACAGGATTCATCGCCTGTGTTTCATCCAGATAACGGCGAAGTTCTGGCAGTTCCGTGGGTTTGCCATTCCAAAGAATAGTGCCCGCAGCATCAATCATAATTTTGTTTTTAACCGGATCAATAGGATCCTGATTTTGCGAGTTATTCTGTGGCAGATTCAACTTTACGGCATGAGTTTCAATCGGGATGGTAATAATGAACATGATCAACAACACTAACATAACGTCAATAAGTGGTGTCGTGTTGATGTCCATCATCGGTTCGTCATTGTCACCGCCGGCCGATATCGCCATAGCCAAAACTCCTTAAATTAAATCATCAATAAGATGATAGGGAGCAAACAAGTTATTGTTCGCCTTGCTCATCTGCTGCTGCTGGGCCGGGAGGCGGTTCGGAAATAAAGCCGACTTTGGCAAAACCTGCTTCCTGCATGGTGTAGATAACGCCCCCGATGCAACGATAAGGGGTATTCACATCACCGCGAATATGGACTTCAGGTAAAAGCAAACCCGGTGTCTGCGGCCCCCCTTGGCGATCAATCTCGGATTTCAGTTTTTTTACAGCCCGATCACTAAGACTTTGCGAATTGACATGCGTCAAATTCCAAAAGACTTCACAGGTTCCATTTGCACCCGATCTGACTGAAAGAGACACATCTTCCGGCTTGGTTCGAGCAGGGGCAAAACGTGTGTCAGGTAATTTAACCGGTACGGATTCAACCACCACCGGGACCGTAATCAGAAAAATGATGAGCAACACCAGCATAACATCCACAAGGGGCGTTGTGTTGATGTTTGACATTGGGGCATCATCATCCCCTCCTAAGCTCATTCCCATTGGTGATAGTTCCTATAGCATCAATTGTCTGGTCATCCTTGAATAACGGTCTTTTAAAAGACGTTATTTTAAAAGGCATGTGACCGGAGAGGGGAAAAGCCTCTCCGGCCAGAAAACGGCAGGGGCTTAATGCTTAACCGGAGCCGGTTTCTTTGCAGCTGCAGCAGGTGCAGCCTTGAATTCAGGACGGACAGCCCCGCCTGAAACCAGATAAGCGTGAACATCAATGGCAAAAGAACCAATCCGTTCAGCAATGGTTTTATTCCGACGGCTCAACCAGTTGTAACCCAAAACGGCAGGCACAGCGACGGCAAGACCGATGGAGGTCATGATCAAAGCTTCACCAACCGGACCGGCAACTTTACCGATAGAAGCCTGACCAGAAGCACCGATCTGAACCAAAGCGCCATAAATACCATTAACCGTACCGAACAGACCGACGAACGGAGAGGTTGCACCAACGGTAGCCAGAATAGCTAGACCCGAACCCAGACGCGCATTGATAGAACCAACGCTGCGTTCCAGTGAGTCATTCAGCCATTCATGCTGATCAATAGCATTCGGGATTTTGACATACTGCGCATCAGCATCCAGACCATCTTCAACAATCTGGCGATAAGCAGTATTTTCTTCGAGCTTCTTGGCTGCATCTTTCAAAGAAGGCGCATTCCAGAATGCAGCACCGACTTCACGGCTTTGGACAAGGACGCGATGCTGCTCCCACAATTTGGTGAAAATCACGTACCATGAAGCGGCAGACATCAAGACCAAGATAATAAGAACCGTCCAAGTCGGAGCGCCCCCCTGTTGAAGGGCACCGGTAAGACCGTAGGCACTGGCCTCGACGGCAGGAGCTGCTGGGGTAGCCATGACTAGTATTTCCTCTTAGCAAAATAGAGATGATATCAAGATTAAAATGAGAAATTGTGAAATTCTTTAAAAAAGAAAATCACATTTTCTTAATATATTAAACTATTTCGATGTAAAATTTTTAACAAAATCAATCTTTTGAATAAATTCTACATTTGAATAGTTATGTTATCCCGATCAATCATCCGGAATACGCCAAATAATGCGCTGAACACCGGAAGTAGAAACAGGATCACCCGAAGCTGTTTTTGCCGGATAGTAACGCGCACGCATTGTGAAGTATTTACAGGTCGCCTCATCAAGTTCAGGTGTCCCGCTTGATGAAGTAACATGGCATTGTGAAACACGCCCATCGGTTCCAATCGTAAAGGCAATCGCGGTTGTACCGGACTTGCCATCACGCATGGCTCGGGACGGATAATCATCCTGAGTAACCCACTGGGTCTGATCGCCATGTGGACGAGCAGCAGTTGCAACACCACCACTCTGACCATTTCCATCGGGCTTACCCTCGGAAGGAGGGCCGATGGGACCTTTACCAATGGGGCCAGCAAGTGCGGTCATTGGTGCCACCGGTTGACTGGTAACCGTCTGAATAGCTGGTGCCTCAACATGAGGAACATCAACTTTAACAGGAGGTGTCACAATCTGTGGCGGTGTGGTTTGTTTAGGCTGTGGTGTTGGTTTTTGAACAATTTTTGGCTGTTCTTTTTTGGGCGGTTCAGGTGGCTTTGGTGGAGGCGGTGGTGTTTTGACATCAAACACCTTTAAATCTGTTGTAGCATGTTTGTAGACTTTGACCGCCAGGCCAGAGACCATGCCATAGATAAGTATAATATGAACCACCACCACTAAGCCGATAGCGACGATTTTACGTCGGCTCATTGGTTGTTGATCAGCGTAAGCCATTCAGGAAATTTACTCCCTCCAGTCCTCAAGCTGTGGCACCCGCCAGACAGTCGAATTTATCGAATCCCCCATAACGAGCACACACGCAAGTTCCGTGATTGTCGATAACCATTCATGTTCCCTATCATAAATGGAATCTTAGACGACCATGGCCGCGAACGGCTCTACGTCTCGATCTTATCGTGACAAGGGGAGACATGCAATTGCTTTATCATATCATTACAAAAGTGTATTTTATTAAAAATCAAGAGGGCATTTTTTAACAAAAAAAGTTTTCATTTTTATTACAAATGGTAAAAACGAATAAAAATATAACTATAAATCAAGTTATAAAATAAATCTTGAGGAATAAGATAATGAAATGGATAAGAAATACACTTCTTATAACGGCTTTAAGTTTGTCACCACTTATCACAGCAAAAGCACAATCGAATCAGGAAGTAAAAACTATATCGGTCTCTGATTTTACTTATGCCGACTTTGTAGATATTACCCTAATGTCTCCGATTATTGCTTCAGTTGAGGTTACAAAAGCTAAAAAATTATCAGCAAAATTAGCGCCTGATTTACAGGAAGGAAAAACCCGCTTCTATATTGAAGCCAAAGTTTCTTCATTGATTCGCGGTGCAGATGGGCGTGACCCTTCTTATCTTCTTGATGTGCCTAATGATGAGAAGGGTCACGCCAAGCGTATTCCTGAAAAAACGCGCTTTTTAATATTTGGTCAACCCGTGTCAGGACATCCCGATCAAATCATGCTGACCCGCCCAGATTCAAATCTGGATTGGGACCCAAAAAGCGAAGCGATTGTAAGTGGAATTACTCGTGAAATCTTATCCAATAGCCCTGCCCCGCAAATAACTTCTATCACAAGCGCTTTTTATGTGCCGGGGTCTGTTCCGGGTGAAAGTGAAACCCAGATTTTCTTACAAACGATCAGTAAACAACCTATTTCTTTGAATATCCTGCGCCGACCACAGGAAAAGCCGCAATGGGCAGTCGCCTTAGGCGAAATGACCGATGAAGCCGCCACGCCCCCTGCCCCGAATAGTCTATTATGGTATCGACTGGCTTGCGGATTACCGAGAAATATACCGCAATCCGTTTTATCCACCTTATCCGCACATGATATGATTGCCGTGGCCGATGATTATAAAGTTGTTCTCGCAGGGCTTGGCACTTGCAGCCGCAATCATCATTTCAAATAAAATCCAAAATATAGGAAAGAAGGTCTGCCTTTTTATTTCGGATACTGTTTTCTGGATTGTATTTATTACAATTCAGAAAACGAATATTCAAAATTGCAGCATTGCGGTAATAAATTCCAATTAAAAGGCAATAAAAATTTCTAAATTTAGTATCGAAAATCCTAGATAATTATTCCTTATGCAATAAAAATAAATGTTTCATGACAACGTTGACAAAAAAACTTTTATTTTTTTCATAAAAAAACACAAATGACACAAAAGAGAATTATTTAAAGACAGAAAAAACACAAAAAAAATAACAAAATATTACCATTCCTAAAGAAGGACTTCTTTCGACAAAAGAAATTTATCTTAGATTCAAGATATCCAAATTATTTTTGAAAAAAAATAAAATACATCCAACCCCGAATTTATTTCGTTTTAAATATCAACAAAAATATATTTTTTTCTTTATTTTTTAAAAAATAACTTCATTTTACTTTAAATTTTCCAAGAAAATATTTAGAAAATATTTTTGATATCTTTCTTAATTAAGAAAGAAAACTTAGTTATAATCCTACCAGTTGGACGAATCGCAGACGGTCGATTTCGATTTATTCAAAAGGCCTTTTGGCAAAGAAGAAAAGTCGAGGTCATCGTCATAATTTAAAGCGAATGGACAGCATATACCTCCGTATTACGGGGGGATTTTGTGAGTGGTGAGAATAATGAAAAACGATAAAAAAATTTATGGATGCATTGAAGGCGGCGGAACGAAATTTATGCTCGCCCTTATTGATTCTGACCGGAAGATGCTGGCTGTGGAACGTGTTCCGACCACAACCCCTGAAGAAACGCTTGGTAAAAGTGTTGAATTCTTCAAAAAAGCCCTTCCCCAATACGCTGATTCCTTTGCGTCTTTTGGTATCGCGTCTTTTGGCCCGCTTTGCCTCGATCGCAAAAGCCCGAAATGGGGTTATATCACCAATACACCGAAACCTTTCTGGCCGAATACGGACGTTGTAACGCCCTTTAAAGAAGCTTTCGGTTGCCCGGTTGAAATCGACACCGATGTGAATGGCGCAGCTTTGGCTGAAAACTTCTGGGGCGCATCAAAAGGCACCCATACGTCTGTTTATGTCACGGTTGGCACCGGCTTCGGCGGTGGCGTACTGATTGATGGTAAACCGATTCATGGTCTGGCTCATCCTGAAATGGGTCATGGTATTCCGATCCGCCATCCTGATGACCGTGATTTCGAAGGTTGCTGCCCTTATCATGGCGGTTGCTATGAAGGTCTCGCCAGCGGCACGGCTATCCGTAAACGTTGGGGCAAGGCTCTGAACGAAATGGAACCGGCCGAATTTGAAAAAGCCAGAGAAATCATTGCTTTCTATTTGGCTCATTTCAACGTTACGCTTCAGGCCTTTATTTCACCAGAACGTATCGTTTTCGGCGGCGGCGTTATGCATGTTGATGGTATGCTGGCTTCTGTTCGTCGTCAGACAGCTGAAATTGCAAATAGTTATTTTGAAGGCGCTGACTTCGAAAAAATTATCGTATTACCAGGGTTAGGTGATCAGGCCGGTATGATGGGTGCCTTCGCCTTGGCATTGGCTGCAGAAAATAAATAATGTGGATAAATCTTCCAAAAATCAGTTTTCTTAACCGAAAAGGGATTTTGGAAAATGGGCGGTTTATCCTCCTCCCCAACCATTATTTCCAAGCAGTCTTTTAGATAGCCCTGATATACCAATCAGGATTGGAGATATATAAAAGCCGCTTCTTTTCAGAAGCGGCTTTTATTAATTCCGAACTATTCAAAGAATAGTAAAAAGATCAGTCGTAATCGACAGCTGCAGCGGCTGCCGCAGCAGCAGCGGCACGACGGGAAGAAGTCTGATTTCTAGCAGGCGTTTCTGCGGTCAAGCGCAAGGCTTCGGCAGAAGCAGAAAGCGAACCAACTTCATCCGGCACATCGTCATCATCGAGATGAACCTGCTGAAGATCATTCAACAAGGCCTCACGTAATTGCACAGGGGTAATCAGTTCATCTGCAATTTCACGTAAAGCAACAACTGGATTTTTATCGCGATCCCGATCGACTGTCAGTTCAGCACCACCGGAAATCTGGCGAGCACGCTGAGCTGCTAATAAGATCAAATCGAAACGATTATGAACTTTATCGATACAGTCTTCGACAGTTACGCGCGCCATAGCTCGCTCCATTTATATACAAAGAAAGATGTTGGAAGATATCAGGCTTTTCTCGAAAAATCAAAAATATTCATCACGAAAAGCAGCCCTGATAAATTTTTTATCAAGGCAAAAGCCATAATGGCCGATATAATACTGAAAATGCAGGGCTATTTTGAATAGCCCTGCCTTAAAGAAATCTTATTTAAAATTAAAAGCACAGATTTTATTGCCTTCAGGGTCATATAAATAGGCACCCCGAGAATTATTGGCAGCTGGACGAGGCCCCGGTTCTCCGGCATCCTTACCGCCATTAGCCAAGCCCGCTTTATAAAAAGCATCGACAGCTTCATCAGAAGGCGCAGCCAAACCGATAGTAATACCATTCCCAGCGGTAGCGGCTTTACCATTAATAGGCTTTACAATGATGATGCGTCCTTCTTCGCCATCTTTGCCATAAGCGAAACGCTGTCCTTCAACCTCGCGAATAAGTTTGATGCCCAACGGTTCCAAGACAGCATCATAAAAGATGCGCGCCGTCTTCAGGTCATTGGAACCAATTGTCAGATGCGTCAGAATACTACTCATTGAACCGACCTTCTTTATCCACAGGTTAACAAGACAGGTAATCAGAAAAGAACAACCGAACGAATGGATTTACCCTCATGCATCAGGTCAAAGCCTTTATTGATCTCTTCCAATGACAGGATATGGGTAATCATCGGATCAATTTCAATTTTACCCTTCATATACCAGTCAACGATTTTTGGAACACCGGTTCTGCCTTTAACACCGCCGAAAGCGGAGCCTTTCCAAACGCGCCCTGTCACTAACTGGAAAGGACGGGTCGAAATTTCTTTTCCAGCCTCGGCGACCCCAATGACAACAGAGACACCCCAACCCCGATGACAGGCTTCCAAGGCTTGGCGCATGACCTTTGTGTTTCCCGTGCAATCAAAGGTATAATCGGCGCCCCCTTCCGTTAAGTGCAGCAGGTGAGGCACAATATCTTCGTCAATTTTGTTCGGATTGACAAAATCCGTCATCCCGAAACGCCGACCCCATTCAGCCTTTGAGTCATTGGTATCGACACCGATAATTTTATCGGCGCCCACCATTCTCGCAGCTTGGATAACATTAAGCCCAATTCCACCGAGACCAAAGACCACAACATTGGCACCCGCTTCTACTTTGGCCGTATTGATAACGGCTCCGACCCCAGTTGAAACACCACAACCACAGTAACAAGCCGCTTTAAAGGGAGCATCTTCACGAATTTTGGCAACTGCTATTTCTGGCAAAACCGTAAAATTGGAGAAAGTCGAGCAGCCCATATAGTGATAGATCGGCTGACCTTTATAAGAAAAGCGCGTTGTCCCATCGGGCATTACACCTCTACCCTGCGTTTCACGAATAGCCGTGCAAAGATTGGTTTTACCAGAAAGGCAACTTTTACATTGGCGACATTCGGGCGTGTAAAGCGGAATGACATGGTCACCTGCTTTGACCGAAGTCACACCCTTCCCGACTTCACGGACAATGCCAGCGCCTTCATGCCCTAACACAACCGGAAAAATACCTTCGCTATCGAATCCGCCCAAAGTATAGGCATCAGTATGGCAAATACCGGTTGCCATAATTTCAACCAAGACTTCGCCGTCTTTGGGGCCTTCCAAGTCAAGTTCGACAATTTCTAAAGGTTGTTTTTCAGCAAAAGCAACAGCAGCACGCGTTTTCATGAAAGGCTCCCTAAGCGTCAATTCTGACTAGAATAGGCGACAATATTCCCAGTAAAAATATCAGATTTTTCTTTTACAAAGCGATGATCGAAATCTGGCGGCCGTAATCGGCTTCACCAGCAAGGCAAGCCCGACGGTAACTAAAAAACTGTTCGCTATTCTGACAAGTGTCTAAAGAAGAACGGCTAATCATACCCAATCCCGCTTTTTTAAGGCGTTTTTCGACATAAGCGGGTAAATTAAACTGCCAATGTTCAGCACGGCCTTTTAAAAAAAAGGCCTGATTGCCTAAATTATCGGCAATAAATTTTTGATAGAAGCCATCATCAACTTCATAGGAAGCCTGTTGAATGGCGGGGCCTATCGCCGCGACAATATTATGCCGTAACGCACCTTTTTCGACCATGAGATCAATCGTGGCATCGGTCACACCAGCAACCGCCCCTTTCCAACCGGCATGCGCGGCACCGATAAGGCCGGAAACTGTATCCGCAAATAAAACGGGCACGCAATCAGCCGTCAAAATTCCCAAAGCCAAATGAGGCTGGTTAGTTACCATCGCATCGGCTTCAACGCGTTGATCATCAGAAACCGCTTTTTCAACAAAAATAGCCTTGGCAGAATGAACTTGCCGCAGGGTAACCAGCGTTGCATGGGAGGCTACCGCTTCAATGGCTCGTTTCCGATTTTCATAAATATGATCTCGGCTGTCCTCTGTTCCTAAACCCATATTCAGGCTTTTATAAATACCTGTAGAAACACCGCCCTTGCGTCCCAAAAAGCCATGAGAAATCCCAGAAAGGACAGAAGATTTATAGATATCGACGGTATCGGTCATCCAATATGCCCCCCTTGTATCCCATGAAAAGCATGTCCTACTGACCAGAGAGAAAGTCCAAAAAACAGGCAAGGCAACAGAAAATCCCTTACCAGAAAAAGGGTTTTCAATCTGGGAAAAACAATCGACCGAATAACAAAATTTCGCAAACTGCGTGGCATCCGTGACCAGAAAACAAAAAAGGTCAAAGCCGAAGGCGCCCAGATCAATCGAGGCAGCCCCATTGTATGGGCAAAAGGCGCGATACGCCAGCTTACCGCAGACAGTAACCATGCCACCGCCGCCATAAGAAGCAAAAACAACCGTTGTTTATGAAAACGACGGATCGCCTCGGCCTTGGCCGTTGGATCGAGCTGATCATAGGGGTCTTGTTCGGGTATTATTGCCTCTTTTTTAGGCAAATCGTTGTTATGATCGTCTAAATCCAAAGATTCCGTCATTAGTTACCCGATATATAAAACAGAGATAGCGGAGCCTGTCCGTTTATCCCCTTGGGGAAAGGTAAGGGCTGAAAATATTCCAGCCCTTTTTAATTCTTTATCCGCCGACGCGTTCGATATCAGCACCGACCGCAGATAGTTTTTCCTCTAAACGTTCATAGCCACGATCGAGGTGATAAACGCGGTGAACCTGCGTTTCGCCTTCGGCGGCCAAAGCGGCGATAATCAAGCTCATCGAAGCCCGTAAATCGGTCGCCATCACTTCGGCACCAACCAGTCCAGAGACGCCTTTTACAACGGCGACCCGTCCTTTTACCTGAATATCAGCACCCATCCTGACGAGTTCAGGTACATGCATATAACGATTTTCAAAAATGGTTTCAGTCAGAACACTGGTGCCCTGAGCCAGAGCCAGCATCGCCATAAATTGCGCCTGCATATCGGTCGGGAAACCGGGGAAAGGCGCAGTAGACAAAGTTAAACCTTTTAACGGGGCATCGGCTTGAACGCGGATACCGTCCTCTTCCACCGAAATATTGAGGCCGCTTTCTTTAAGCTCCACCAAAACTTCGGCCATATCTGCTGATCTAGCGCCCTGTAGCAAGACATCGCCGCCAGTGATCGCCGCCGCACAGGCATAACTACCCGCTTCAATACGATCAGGCATAACCACATGGGTCGCCCCATGCAGGCGGTCACAGCCATGAATGACAAGGCGGCTATTGCCGACACCATCAATTTTAGCACCCATGGCCATAAGACATTGGCAAAGATCGACAATTTCGGGTTCGCGTGCGGCATTATTAATCACGGTTTCACCGCGTGCTAACACGGCTGCCATAATTGCATTTTCAGTGGCGCCAACTGAAACCACCGGAAAGCTAATGATACCGCCACGAAGACCGCCATCTGGCGCTCTTGCCCGAACATATCCCGCCGTCAGCTCAATTTCAGCGCCCAAAGCTTCCAAAGCCCGAAGATGTAAATCAATCGGACGGTTGCCGATGGCGCAGCCACCGGGGAGGGAAACCGTTGCTTCACCTTCTCTTGCCAATAAAGGCCCCAAAACGAGAATTGAAGCGCGCATCTTACGAACGATATCATAAGGCGCAACCGTCGAAGCGATAGTATCTGCCGTCAGCGTAATTTCACGCCCAGGGTGATCTCCCTTGCTCCGAGCCACCATTGTTGAAACGCCTAATTCATTCAACAAATGGCAACAGCTATCCACATCCGCAAGGCGCGGAAGATTGATAAGCGTTAAAGAGTCACTGGTTAAAAGACTGGCAGGCATTAACGCCAAAACGGCATTTTTAGCGCCGGAAACAGGAATTCGGCCTTTCAAGCGATGGCCACCGCGAATTTTGATACGATCCATAAGCTCGTTTCTATCTTCAAACGCGCCGAGCGCCAAGCATTTAGCCTAGAATGACAGAGAAAATTACAATCTTTTCTGCCGCTCTTGCCTGCCAGAAAATAAGGTCAGGCTTTTTCCAAAGTGCATTGCAACGGATGTTGATGCTGACGGGCAAAATCAACCACCTGATTGACCTTTGTTTCGGCTACTTCATAGGTAAAGACGCCACAGATACCGACCCCGCGCTGATGCACCTGCAACATAACTTTGGTAGCATCTTCAATACCCATACGGAAAAAACGCTGAAGACAAAGCACCACAAATTCCATGGGCGTATAGTCGTCATTCAACATTAAAACCTTGTAGGGTTGCGGTTTTTTTGTCTGGGGCGTGGTTCGGGTAATGACTGTAACATCACTATCCTTGTCAAAATCCTTGTCGCCGCTCATAAAACCCCCGGATTATCATTTTCCAATAGATTGGATGGCGCGCCAGAACTCTGGTTATCAAAAAGAGATGACCGCCACTTTCGGATTTAAAAATTTTGTCAATGATATGACACTGCTTTTTATCATAAACAAGATAACCGAGCGCGGATTATTCATAAAAAACGATAAAAAATATCTTGAGAAAGCCTTTTTATAATATAAAATTTTTAACCCATTTTTTTTAAAATCTCTAATAGCATCTTACTATCTTTCCGAGAAAATCCTATAGTCGTGCTCCCCGAATAAAAGCGTATTTAAAACAAAGAACCCATTATTCTTATTCGGCCAAGGAGTTAAAATGTCCGAGCCATTCTACCGTATCCGTCGCTTGCCCCCTTATGTGATCGCTGAAGTCAATGCGATGCGGGCCGCGGCACGAGCGGCAGGAGAGGATATTATTGATCTTGGTATGGGCAATCCGGATCAACCACCCCCCTCCCATGTTATTGATAAATTGGCAGAAGTTGCCAATAAACCGGATGCCCATGGCTATTCTGCATCACGCGGTATCCCGGGCTTAAGAAAAGCACAGGCGGCTTATTATCAGCGTCGTTTCGGTGTTGACGTTGATCCTGAAAGTGAAGTCGTTGTCACTTTAGGATCGAAAGAAGGACTGGCCAATCTGGCGCAGGCGATTACTGCACCGGGTGATGTCATTTTGGCACCGAACCCCAGCTATCCGATTCATATGTTCGGTTTTATTATTGCGGGTGCAACGATTCGCTCTATTCCGACAACACCGGATGAAAATTTCTTTAAAGACCTTGAGCGCGCTATCAATTTCACGGTTCCTAAACCAAGCGCTATGGTTATCGGCTATCCGTCGAATCCAACGGCAGAAGTCGCTGATCTCGCTTTCTATGAACGCGTGGTCGATTTTGCTCGTCGCCATAATATCTGGGTTTTATCGGATCTTGCCTATTCTGAAATCTATTTTGACGGTAATCCTCCCCCTTCGATTCTTCAGATTCCGGGCGCAAAAGATGTCGCGGTTGAATTCACCTCTTTATCCAAAACCTATTCTATGGCGGGCTGGCGTATTGGTTTTGCAGTCGGCAATAAAAAGCTGATCGCTGCCCTCACCCGCGTCAAAAGCTATCTTGATTATGGCGCGTTCACGCCCATTCAGGCGGCAGCTGTTGCAGCCATTAATGGCCCTCAAGACATCATTGAAAAGAATCGCGAACTCTACAAAAGACGGCGCGATGTCATGGTTGAAAGTTTTACGCGGGTCGGTTGGCCGATTCCAGCGCCCAAGGCTTCAATGTTTGCTTGGGCACCGCTCCCAAAAGAATTAGCGCATTTGGGGAGCTTGGAATTTTCTAAACAGTTGCTCACCCATGCAAAAGTCGCTGTTGCTCCGGGTGTCGGCTATGGTGAAAAGGGTGAAGGCTATGTCCGCTTGGCCTTTGTCGAAAACGAACATCGCATTCGTCAGGCTGCCCGTAACATTAAACGCTATTTTACGTCGCTGGGTATTCAAGGCAATGACAGCATTGCCGCTGAATAAGGCCTAACTCCAGCAATATTGGGTAATGCGGGAAAGCTGACGGTTATTCTGCATTACCCATTTTTTTGGCTTTTTGCCTTCAAAGCTAACTGAAGTCGTGCCAGAAGATAGTTTCTTGATAAAACTATCATGGGGTTTAAAGACCAACGTCATCTTCCCTTTTTCATCTGGAATAAGGGTATAATTTTCAGAAAAACCGCGGGCAGTAATCTGTAAAGCGGAATCAGAATAGCCATTAAAGGTCAAAACCAGACGCTGTGCGGCTTTATCGCATTTCACTGTAATAGATGAAGCATCATGCGTATTCACAAAATCCGCTTGCGATTCCTGAATATGTTGCCAATGGCCATAAATAGAATATTTCTGATGGAAAGCCGAAGCCTGCGCTAATAAGCCTACAGGAATGGCCAATAATAAAGGCAAAATATAGAGTGTATGAGACCGCCCTTTGGTAGACAGATGAAAACCGGAATCGGTATTTTCTAACACTACAGCCTTTTCCTTAGCAGTTATTCCTATCTCCGTTCATGCAGCAGAAAGGAAATAGACACAAGAAAAAGCTCGAATTTTTAATAAAATTTTAACAAATACAAATCAAGATAGATCTTACTAGTCAGCAATTAACTTGATTAAACGCCGCTCAATTGGAGCAAGGATATTGACCAATTCATGCGACCTTTTCAAAATTTGACCACCCTCACCATAAAGAATCCACATACCTTGTTTTAATCGAAGCGCAGGTTGTTTTTCGACCCGATATTCCGGTCGTTCTGCGGTGCGGCGAAAGGCAAAGAAGCTGGCCTTTGTCGTCTCAAAACTGAGAGCATAATCACGCCAATGGCCTGCTGCCACCATACGCCCATAGAGATCCATCAATCGCAAAATTTCAGGTCGGGTAAAGCCCACCTGAACCGCATAACGCGGCATAGACGCAATGGGCGTAATACTGCTCATTCCGCAGAAGAACCTTTACCATCTTTTTCATCAAGACGAATCTGATCAGGATTAACCATCGGAAGATTTTTATCCGAATTCTGAGATAAGACCGCTTTTTGAGATATCATAAAACCGGCAATTTTCTCTTTTAAAGCATCTATTTCTGTATGAAGGGCTTGAAGATCCTGAAGATTAGGATCCTGACAATCGTCACAGGGCGTCCCATAAGGCACAAATTCAGTTTTCGGTTTTTCGGCTTTCGAGGCGGCAGCATCTTCATGAATAGAGCGTGCCGGTATTCCCACCATAACAGCATTCTTTTCAACATCGCGTGTCACCACGGCATTGGCACCGACACGCGCATTTTCACCGATTTCGATAGGCCCCAATATTTGAGCGCCAGACCCAACGATAACACCATCACAAAGAGTCGGATGGCGTTTTCCACCGATACCATTAGAAGGGTCAGTGCCGCCAAGGGTCGAGCATTGGTAAAGCGTCACATTATCACCAATGCAGGCCGTTTCGCCGATCACAACAAAACCATGATCAACAAAGAAATTGCGGCCTATTTTTGCACCCGGATGAATATCGATACTGGTTAGAAAACGGCTAAAATGATTCACAATCCGAGCCAGAAAATACAATTCCCCTTGATAGAGCCAATGTGCCAAACGATGCAGCACCAAAGCCCAAACACCCGGATAAAGCAGGATTTCCCAGCGCGAGCGTGGCGCAGGGTCACGCATTTTAATGGATTCCAGATAAGAAACAAAAGAATTGAACATAAACCGGCTTCTCTTTGAAAAGAGAGATGTTCGACAAGGCTTTTTTTATAGTGCGCCTTTCTAATGATCGAAAATAGCTCTTTTCATAAAAATTTGATCCATCGGAGAAATGGAAAAAATATCGACTCCCCCATAGGCTTGCTTGCTGGATACAAAAGTGGCAGCAAGAAGCTGGACTGGTTTTAGAAAAAAAATCTATCTTTGACTATAAAAAACGAAAAATTTTATGCTAAAAAGCAATAAACACCTATTTATTTGCAAATCTATCGCCGTCTAAAGCCCACAAAAAAAGCAGCTCGAGATGATCGAGCTGCTTTTCGTAAAAGCGAGAATAGAATTCAGGCTTATGCTTTAGGATCAAGCACTTCTTCGCCTTTGTGCCAGTTGCAAGGGCAGAGATCATCGGTCTGCAAAGCATCCAGAACGCGCAGGGCTTCTGCCGGATTACGGCCGACATTCAGAGAGTTGACCGTAACATGCTGAATGACATTGTTCGGATCAACAATGAAGGTTGCACGATAGGCAACGCCTGCTTCTTCATTCACAATACCCAAAGCAGAGGCCAGCTTTTTGGAATTATCTGCAATCCACGGGAAGTCAGCCTTCTCCAAACGTTCGTCAGATTTCCGCCAAGCGTAATGGACGAAAGCGGTATCACAAGAACCACCGATCAAAACGGCATCGCGCAAAGACAGGTCTTCTTTGATATCGTTATAGCCGACAATTTCGGTCGGGCAGACAAAAGTGAAATCCATCGGCCAAAAAAAGACGACCTTCCACTTGCCATTTGTTTCGCCAAGGTCAATAGTTTCACCATTCGGCAAGGCAGATACACCCTGCTGAACAGGTAATTTTAAAGCGGGAAATTTATCACCAACAGTAAGCATTATTAATACTCCCATATTTTAAAATATGATTGATATTAGCTATATTATTACAATCTGAAAGCTATTCAATCAAATACACAGTCACAAGCTATCGTAAGGTCATATTTGTTTTACAACTGATACTATAAATAACAGTTGCTCTTCTGTGATCAAATTGATTATGAAGCTTGCATTGATCGAGAGGGACAATAATGACAACTTACCTCCCTACGCTCAAACAACTGCAGTATCTGGTCTCCCTCAAGGATCACGGACATTTCGGACGGGCAGCCGATGCCTGTTTCGTGACCCAGTCAACCTTGTCGGCAGGACTGCGTGAGCTTGAGTCTCTGATTGGAGTTACGCTGGTTGAAAGAACACGCCGCGTAGTCCGTTTTACTCCGCTGGGATTACGTATCTCGGAAAAAGCGCAACGTGTGCTTCGGGAAGCCGAAGAATTAAGCGATATGGCGCGGGCTGCAGGAAAACCACTTTGTGGTGAACTGCGGATGGGCGTTATTCCGACGATTGCCCCCTTCCTGTTACCGCGTATCCTGCCCGATTTAAGAGCAGAATGGCCAGAGTTGAAACTCTTCCTTCGTGAAGAAACAACAAACGCCGCTTGTGATTCTCTTCATCGTGGTCATGTTGATTGCGTTTTGTTGGCTTTACCCTATCATTGTGGGGATATTGCCTCGGTTGATCTTTTCGAAGATCGGCTTTATGTGGCCTTCCCTCAAGGGGAAGAAGCCCATCTGCCTGATGTTATTACACCGGATCAGATCGACGAAAAACGGCTGTTGTTGTTGGAAGACGGCCATTGCCTGAAAGATCATGCCCTTGCGGCCTGCAACCGTCCCGAATTACGGGCAGAGGCGACCATGATGGGTACTTCTTTGCACACACTGGTGCAGATGGTTGATAATGGTCTTGGGATTACCTTACTTCCGAAAATGGCGATAGATGCTGGCTTGCTGGATAATACCCATATTGATGCACGGCCTTTAGCGTCTCAACACCCTTCCAGAACGATTTCTTTGGTATGGCGTAAAGGCAGTCCTTGTGAGAAAGAATTCCACTTACTCGCAGAAACACTGACCAATATTTATCAGAAAAAATTTAAAACTTTGGAAGCCACCAGCGGCGCAGCCTAACTTCTCTTTTATTTTTAAGTAATAAGAAGCCGGATATCTCTATTTTTATAGATATGTCCGGTTTTTTATTATCTATTTTCTGTCAATGACAATCAAAATATATAAATAATATTTTAAAATAACATAAAAACGATAAATACATCTGTTTTGTATAAATTTATTTCTATTTTTAAAATTTTATATTTTTTGTCATAAAATAGGCTTTTTTCTTTTTTAAATAGCAACGACATAAGAAGAATAGCAAAACGGATAAACAGTCTAGATCAGCAAAGATTTGATAAGATTCAATTTTTTAGATGATCCGAGCACAATGTTTATGCGGCGCTCCTGTTTTTAGGGATGACTTAAAGCATGGCCTCTGAATCGGTTAAAGTTGCATTTTTATTTAATCACGATCAGGCACATCAAATTGCTCATGCACTCCCAACGGCCATAGCGCTTATGGAGCTGGCACCCAATCTCGATATTGTTATCGTAACAACCAATGATATCATCACCAAGGAAATCAGACGGCTTGCTGAAAAGCTCCATAAACCCAATATCAACATTGTTGAGTTAAAAACTGTCAGTCCGATGACAAGGCTGGCGGCATATACATTTGAAAAATTCCTGCCTGTTAAAAAATTGGGTATCTATAAGGATAATCTCGATTTTTTTCGGTCATTGGATATTTTAGTCGTTTCAGAAAAAACATCGCTTATTCTAAAAAGCCGCTACCATCTCGATCATCTAAAAATTATCCACACCCGCCATGGTGCAGGCGATAGAGCTGTTGGTTTTGATAAGATGAGTGCTTTGTTCGATCATGTTTTGGTCTCGGGATCTAAAATCAGAGATCGCCTCATCAAAGAAGCGGGTGTCAATCCCGATAATATTTCTGTCATTGGCTATCCTAAATTTAGCCTTTTACCCGAAAAACCGCGTCTTTTACCGATGCAAGCGAATAGTCGTCCTACGGTCTTATATAACCCCCATCCAGCTCCGCATCTTTCTTCATGGTATGAAGATGGCCGTAAAATTCTGGATTATTTCTATAAAAGCGACCGCTATAATCTGATTTTTGCACCGCATGTCATGCTGTTTCATCGCCCCTTCGTTCTGACGATTGACCAGTTACGTCTCAAAAGACCAGGGAAGATTGCTCAAAAATACTGGGACGCGCCGAATATCCATATTGATCTTGGGAGTGCCGCTTCCAATGACATGACCTATACAATGGCGGCAGACATCTATCTCGGCGATGTTTCCAGTCAGATTTACGAATTCCTCTATTATCCGCGTCCCAGCCTTTTCATGAACAGCCATCATGTCGAATGGCAAAGTGATCTCAACTACCTCCATTGGAAAACGGGGGATGTTTTGTCTGACATCAAAAATCTGGATCAAGCCTTAGCCGAAAGTGGGCAGCGCCATATGGATATCTATAAGCCGGTGCAAGAAGCCTTGTTCAATCAAAGTTTTGATCTTTCTGATGAAAGATCAGAGAAAAGAGCAGCGCAAGCTATTTTAAAAATAGTTGGTGAAATAAAACACGGCTAAACAAGGCATCCGCTCTTTTTGGTGAAAGCAGCGAGAATCTCAAGGCCTGTTCTTTCAAATTGAGCAGGATTCAAAACGGACAAAAGTCTTTGACGGCCAGCTATGCCCATAGAAGATAGTTTTTCAGGCCGAGCTAAGGCCTGAAGAAAAGCCTGTTCCAAAGCTGTCTTGTCAGCAGGCGGCACAAGAAAACCGCTCTTATGATCTGCGACAGAATGAGATATTTCCCCAACTGAAGAAGCAATCACAGGTAAACCAGCTTGAATTGCTTCATGGACGGCGACGCAAAAACCTTCCCAATAGGAAGGCTGAACATACAGATGGAGCTTCGCCAAAAAAGCTGAAGGGTTATCAACATAACCGACCAAGCGTACCGTATCTTGTAAACCAGCTGCTTCAATCATGGCCGATAATTTAGCTTCGTCTTGCCCTTCCCCGCCAATATCCACTGTAAAAGGAATCTGACTCTTGGCCTTTACTGTTTTTAAGGCTTCGATCAAAAGATCATAGCCTTTGCAGGGATGAAGCCGTCCTAAACTGCCAATTCGCAATATCTCACCAGATTGCCATGCCTTGGCTAATAGGGCTTCGGGATTGGCACGAAAAATCGGCCAACAGAAAAGTCTTTCTTTCGGGATGTTGAGTTTCTCTCCGGTAAGCTTTGTGACTTGTTGAGAGTCACCGATCCAAAAGGCAGATCGACGCTGGAAACGGCGCAAGAGAAAGGCATTTATCTTTTTAAGACGGGCAGAATGCTGCCAGCTGATAACGGGTAAATGGTAATGTTGCCCGACCATTTGACCCAATAATGTCGCACGGGTGAGCGAAGTCCAAATATGGGTAGCCCCCCATGCCTCAATCTGCTTTTTAAGCCAGAAATAGGCGGATATATGGTCTTTTTCACCCCCCTCGCGAACCATCACATCGAAGCCAGCTTGTTGGATGGGGGCTACAGCCTTTCCATTGCGACGGGTCAGAGCAAAAATACGGATTTCTGCACCCCCTTTTTGAAGAGTTTGAGCAATAGAAGGCACGGGTAAAGCCGCGCCGCCACCTTCAACTGAATTGATAATATAGGCAATTTTCAAAGGCATAATTCGACATCTAACCGCAAAGACAAAGGCATAATTCGATATCTGACCACAAAGACAGGGAAGATTAAAGCAGAGTGTAATCTGATAGAATCGCTTTGTCTGTTTTATATCCAGCCGTAAATAGAAAGCCTTATTAAGCGATAGTCTTGCATCTCCCGACATAGCAGGACTGATTTTCTACCTATTCCGAGAATAGGGCAGGAAAATTGCCCACCACGCCCTAAATACCTGACTAACTGTCGAGGGAGTAGTTATTCTTGCAATCCTCAAGCGGACTTAAAAATGGTTTATCTGCGCGTTACGGATACGGTCTAATAAACGAAACGGGCAACGACCTCGCGGTAGCTACGACTAACCTTCACTTCCGCACCAGATTGGAGAATCAGGAAACATTCGCCATTAGTATGAGGACGGACTTGCCGCACCAGATCGAGATTGACGATAGTCGAACGATGCACCCGCTGGAAACGACGGGGATCAAGGCGGCGTTCGAGGTCTTTCATCGTTTCCCGCAGAATCAGCGTATTATCGCCGGTATTGATGCACATATAATCACCGGCGGCATCAATGCGTTCGATAGTATCGACATCAACCCGAAATATTTGACCCCGATCTTTGATATTGATAATTTTTTCGTAACGGCTAGCGGTCGGTGAGCTGTTGATTTCTGGCAGATTTTCAGCCGCATCTGGCGCGACTTCCGCAAGGACTTCTTTTAGTCTTTTAGCTTCGTCAGCAGCGCGGCGCGTTTTCAACCGCCCCCTGACCCGTTCCAAGGTGTCGGCCAAACGATCATTGTCAACTGGCTTCATCAGATAATCAACCGCATTGGCTTCAAAAGCCCGCAAGGCATGGTCGATATA
>NZ_JAIWON010000103.1 GCF_020216885.1 Zymomonas sp.
AATAATCCGTACCGGAGCCGTCACTTTAGCACGCCAAGCAATAAAGATAATCAATAAAGCTGTCGCCAATATACCTAGAATAATAATGACCAGACGATGCCTTTTTGCTTGGGCGAGTTCTTCCGCCGTTAAGCCAAAATGGTCGGCTTCGCTGTTTTGATCGTGGTCATGTGTCATCGTCCCCCACTTCCTGTTTTTTGGAGCTGCGCTGTAACCAATAAGGCTTTTAGCAAAAGTATTTGTCGATAAAAATATATTTTCCTTTAGCCAAAAAAAGGCAAAGTAATATAGCTGAAGAAAAGCATCCTTTTACAAAAGGCTAAAAAGGATCTCCATGTCACCAATATAGAAATAAAAATGAACAAAATTTTAATACAAATAATCAAAATAAATTTTCTTATCCCCATTTTTTAAAAAATGGACACAATATATAGATAGAATAAAGAAAATTATTTACTGTATAGTGAAACCTTTCATGACAAATAACGTTTTTTCTTTATGTTATTTCAATATCAGGCCAATAGAATGTCAAAATTAAAATCTCTTTGGAAAATACCTTCGGTCTCCTTGAAAACAATCGCCCTCGGGGGCTTACTGGCAGCTATCCCAGCCATATCCCTACAGGCCGCTCACCCATCGGATATAGAAGCCAATACACAGCTATCCGGCACGAAATTGGTTATTTCTACAACAGGTGAAGTAAAGGCCACGCCCGATCTGGCAACAATCACCGCGATGACCAGTGCCGACAGCGCGACCGCCGCAACAGCAACCGCTGAAAATGCCAAAAAAATGACGAATTTGCTGGCAAGTCTTCGTGAAAGCGGCCTCAGCAATGACGATATTGAAACGCGGAATATTAATATAAGCCCGCGCTATCGTTACGACCAAAACAAGCCGCCGCAGCGTATCGGCTATCAGGCACGTAGTTCGATACAAATTCACATCCGCGATTTGAACCGGATTGGGGCGATTGTTGACAAAATGGTGCAGGCCAATGTCGAAGACCTCGAAGGGCCCAACTTCTCACTGTCCAATTCCGATCAGGCACAGGATCAGGCGAGAATGAAAGCTATTTCGGCTGCTAAAAGTCGTGCTGACCTTTATGCCCGCTCGCTCGGTATGCGGGTTAAACGGATTGTGTTTATTTCAGAAGGACAGCAAAATACCCCATCAGCTATCCGCCCGATGATGATGGCCGTCAGCACCCGTTCGGCTGATGCCGCTCCGGCAACGCCCGTTATTTCAGGGCAGCAAACCGTCTCGGTAACAATCAAGACCGTTTTTGAATTGGAATAAAAACACTTTCAGGATCAGCCTCTGGCTGATCCTGAATGATCATTATCGATGGGCAGAATTGGCGGCTTTATCGGTTTTATCAAAAGATCCCGCTTTTTCTTTCACTCCACCGCCCAAAGCAGAATAAAGCGTCACCAAATTTTGATAACGCGCAACCCTATTCTGTATCGCCTGATATTCAGCTTGGTAATAAGTCTGCTCGTAATTAAGCATGGTGATAGCGGAATCACTACCTTGATTCTGACGCAAACGCGCTAAATTCCAGTTATTTTCCGCCTTGGAAGCCGCTTGGGTTAAGGCGACTTCCTCACGACGATAAGTATCACGTCCGACTAAAGCATTCGACACATCACGGAAAGCACTTTGGATGGCTTTTTGATAGGCCGTAATCTTCATATCGCGCTCGGCCTTGGAAATTCTCAAATTGGCGCGATTTTGCCCCCAGTTAAAAATAGGCACGGTCAATTCCGGTTGGAATCCCCATGTATTCGCTGCCGTAGTAAAAATCTGGGAAGGCTTAAGGCTTGAGTTACCAACCGAAGAGGTCAAAGACAGTCTTGGGAAAAAAGCTGCTCTAGCTGCCCCAATATCGGCATTAGCTGCCTTTAAATCATGCTCCGCCGCTCGAATATCAGGCCGGTTTTCCAAAAGGTCGGAAGGCAAACCGGGCGATAAATCTTCGATGATATTTTGCTCACCAAAGGGCAAAGGCTGCGGCAAATTATCGGGCAAAGGCTGCCCGATCAGCAAAACAAGATTATTTTCTTCCCATGCCATTTGGCGCTTTGCCTGCTCCCGCAAATCTGCTTTTTGCTGGAACAAAGTTTCTGCCTGATTGACCGTCAAAAGGCTCGCCTCACCATGATCAAGCAAAGCCTGCGTCAAATCCAAATTCCGCTTGGCCGCCTGATAGCTTTCTTCTGCAAGATTCAAAGTTTCTCGATCTGCCAACCAAGCAATATAGCTATTTGCCACCTGCGAAATCAGCGTGATCAAGGTGCCTCTGGCCGTCTCTTCCTGCATCAAAGCTCTTTCAGCCGCTTCCTTGCTTAAACTGCGGATGCGGCCAAAAATATCAATTTCATAGGAAGAAAAACCGATGCCCATCGAATAATAATGGAAACGTGGAATATCTTCACCGACACCCGGGGCAAAACTCAAACCGGATTTACCCGAAGGCTGCTGATACATCACTTCGCCAGTGCCACCGATTGCTGGCAACAAGGAAGCGCGCTGCACTCGATATCTGGCTTGCGCCTCACCGATTGCCTGAATAGCTGACCGCAAATCGCGGTTTTCGCGGATCGCAATTGTAATCAGGGCTTTCAGGCGCGGATCTTTGAAAAAATCCTGCCATCCCAAATCGGCTGCCATAGGATGCGACTTCATTGAAACGTTATCAGTCGCAGGCAATGCCGCCGATTTCGGCCACTGCGGTGCCACGGATGCTGCCGGACGATGATATTTCGGTGCCATCGTGCATCCAGCCAACAGAATATGGGTCGATAAGAATAGCGTTACAGGATAACGCCATCCTTTTTTACTCCGCTTAATCAGAGCCGAAGAAGCCGAAAATAAAGTCATCAGGCTGCTTCCTCCGCATTCAGCTTGTTTGGTTTGACTCGAAACAGCTTCAAAACCACCACAAAGAAAAGAGGCACAAAGAAAATCGTCAACAAGGTAGCCGTCACCATCCCACCTACAACGGCTGTTCCGATAGCGATACGTGCTGCCGAAGAAGCCCCTGTTGCGATACTCAACGGAATAACCCCCAAAACAAAAGCAATAGAGGTCATCAAAATAGGCCGTAGCCGTTCACGGCCTGCCTGAACCACCGCTTGTAAAAGGGGCACGCCATTATCAAAAAAGGCTTTTGCGAATTCGACGATCAAAATAGCGTTTTTAACGGTCAAACCAACGGTCGTCAGCAAACCGATCTGGAAATAGACGTCATTTGACAATCCACGCATCAAGGTTGCCACAACGGCACCCAAAACACCCAAAGGCAGAACCAAAATAACCGATAACGGCACGGCCCAGCTTTCATAAAGCGCGGCAAGACAGAACAGAACCACAATCGCGGAAATCGCATAAAGAGACATAGTAGACGAACCTGCCGCCTGCTCTTCAAAGGATAAACCTGTCCATTCATGCCCAACGCCAGCTGGCAATTTATGAACAATCTCGGTCATCGCCTGAATGGCTTCACCCGAGCTATGTCCCGGCGCAGGCGCACCCATAATTTCGAAAGAATTATAGCCGTTATAATTTTCGACTTTCTGCGGGCCCGTTTGCCATTCGCCTGTCATAAAGGCACTAAAGGGAACCATCGTGCCGACATTATTTCGCAGATACCATTTGGAAAAATCGGAAGGCAGCATACGCGCTTCCGGTGTTCCCATTAAATAGACCTGCTTCACACGGTCATCACGCATAAACTGATTGACGTAAATCGACCCCAAAGACCCCTGCAAAGCCACATTCACATCATTCGGGGTCAATCCCATCATAACGGCTTTGCCGTAATCAACAGTCAAATGATATTGAGGGGCATCTTCCATACCATTCGGACGAACACCACTTAAGCGGGGATCTTTCGAGGCCAATGCCAATAACATATTACGGGCTTCAAGAAATTTTCCATGACCGATATGACCGCGATCTTCCAATTCAAGATCAAAACCGGTGGCATTACCCAAGTCGCGAACCGCTGGCATATTAAAGGCAAAAGTCATCGATGACGGATCACCCCAAAAATGCATCATCGTCCGCATCGCCAATGCCGAAGCACTTTGTGAAGCTTTCGGACGCTGATCCCAAGGTTTCAAACGAACGAAGAAAGAACCAGCATTCTGTCCCTGACCACCAAAGTTAAAACCGCTAACCGTCATCACCGATATGACGCTGTCTTTCTCTGCGGACAGAAGATAATCATTAACCTTGCGCACCGCTTCCGACGTTTGTTCTTGGGTTGCCCCTGGGGGTAAGGTCACCTGACCAATAAATTCACCCTGATCTTCATCCGGCAAGAATCCGGTAGGCAAGCGAGTGAATAAATAGCCAACGGCCAAAACAATGACCAAAAAGGCAATGCCCCCTTTGATGGAACGTCCTAGCAACCAAGACACGCCCCCCAAATAACCGTTATTCAATCGGTCAAAAGCACGGTTGAAGCCATTAGCTAAACGACCCAAAATACCGGGTTTTTTATCGGCTTGGTCGTGGTCAATCGGCTTTAACATGGTTGCACAAAGGGCTGGTGTCATAATCATCGCAACAAGGACAGACAGCCCCATCGCCACCACAATCGTAATCGAAAATTGGCGATAGATAACGCCCGTTGACCCAGAAAAGGCTGCCATGGGCAAGAACACGGCTGACAAGACCAAAACGATACCGATCAAAGCACCAGAAATTTCATCCATCGAGCGCTTCGCCGCCTCTTTCGGAGGCAGCTTTTCGTCTCGCATCAAACGTTCGACATTTTCAACAACGACGATGGCATCATCAACCAACAAGCCAACAGCCAAGACCATTGCTAACATCGTCAGAGTATTGATTGAAAAACCAAGGACAGAAAGCACACCAAAGGTGCCTAACAACACCACTGGCACAGCAATCGTCGGGATCAAAGTAGCACGGAAATTCTGCAAGAAGATCAGCATCACCAAGAAAACAAGCGCAATAGCTTCCACCAAGGTTTCAATAACCTCATGGATAGAAGCCGTCACAAATGGCTTGGTATCAACCGGATATTCGACCTTCAAACCATGAGGAAAGAAAGGTTCCAAATCGGCCAAACGTTGACGGATCAACTTTTCAGTTTGAAGCTGGTTTGCTCCCGGTGCCAATTTGATCGCAATACCTGAAGCAGGCTGGTTATTATAGCGTACATCAAAGTTATAACTTTGCGCGCCTAACTCTACCTTAGCGATGTCACCCAATTTGATTTGTGCGCCATCAGGCAAAGCCTTGACCAGAATATTTTTAAACTCTTCAGGCGAGGTCAGACGGGTTGGGCCAATAATGGTCGCATCCAGACGAATACCCTGAACCGCAGGCAATCCACCCAACTCACCGGATGAAAGCTGAATATTCTGAGTAGAAATAGCTGATTGGACATCCGCTACAGTCAAATTATATTTGTAGAGCTTTGCCGGATCTAACCAAACCCGCATCGCATATTCAAAACCGAACAGAGTGTAATCGCCGACACCTGAAACACGGCTCAACGGATCGGCAATATTCGATGCCACATAATCGTTGATGTCCTGATAGGACATACTGCCATCAGTCGAGATGAAGGACATAATCATCATAAAACTTTTGGCAGAACGGTTAACCGTAATACCCTGATTGACCACATCCGACGGCAAACGAGGCTGCGCTAATTGCAATTTATTCTGAACCTGCACCTGTGCGATATCGGCATCGGTGCCTTGCGCAAAGGTCAAATCAATCGTCATCTGACCTGATGCAAAGGAAGAGGCCGAAATATATTCCAGATTATCGATGCCATGCATCTGCTGTAAAATAGGCCGAACAACAGTATTGTTGATCGTTTCAGCTGATGCTCCCGGATAAGACACACTGATCTCAATCTGCGGAGGAGCAACATTTGGATATTGAGCAATAGGCATTTTAACAATCGCCAAAGCACCCAATAACATGATGATAAGACCAATAACCCAAGCAAAAACAGGGCGGTCAATAAAATAGCGAGCCATAATTTACGCCTTGCCGCCCTTCTTTTCTGGCGAGGCCTCTTTGGTAAGAGAGGCCTCTATCGGATGAACTTTGTCGCCAATATTCACTTTTTGAAGACCGGAGACCAAAACCCGTTCGCCTTTTTGCAAACCAGATGTCACAGCCCATTGCGTTCCGATGGCTTCACCTGTTTTTATCGGGCGCGCTTCAATAACATCGTCTTTATTGACGACATACAGCATCGGATCACCGTGGTTATTTCGGAAAACGGATTCTTGTGGAACCAGCAAGGCGTTCGGATCAACGCCCTCTTCTATACGACCATAAACAAACATTCCGGGCAGCAACAAATGTTCAGGATTTGGGAAAACCGCACGAACAACAATGGTCGATGTCTGGGTGTCTGCACTGACTTCGCTTAAAGCCAGCCGCCCTTTTTGATTATAGGTCGAATTATCGTCGAGAATAAGAGAGACCTCGGCATCATTGCCGTTCCGTTTCAAAGTTCCCGCTTTTAACTCACGCCGCAATCGTAAAAAATCGACTGTTGGCAAATTCACATCGACATAAATCGGGTCAAGGCGGGTTACAATCGCCATATTTGAACTTTGTCCCGATGTTACCAAGGCACCGACCGTCGTCAAAACGCGCCCGATCCGTCCCGTTATAGGTGCCGTCACACGGGTATATCCCAAATTAACAGCAGATAATTCAATATTCGCTTTGGCTTGGGCAATATCAGCCTTGGCCGCGCGATCGGTGGCCAAAGCATCATCATAATCCTGACGACTAATCGCCTGTGCCGGAGCCAAAGCCTTATAGCGTTCTAATTTCGCAGCCGCCGTTTTTTCTTGTGCTTCAGCATGGGCTAATTGCGCTTTATTAACGTCATAAGTCGCTTGATAAGGAGCCGGATTGATAAGGAATAGCGGCTGCCCTTTTTTGACATCCGTACCTTCGTTAAAATAGCGCGCCAAAACGACCCCATTTACCTGAGGTCTTACTTCCGCCACCTCATAAGCCGAGGTGCGGCCGGGCAAAGTGCTATGAATGGTCAAAGGCTGCGTTTTTACGGTAACAAAACTAACATCTTGCAATACCGGTTCGGCTTCTTGGGATTGATGGTGACAAGCCGTCAGCATCATCAAGACTGATCCGGCAAAAACAGATATTGGAGCAATTTTTCGTTTCAACCGGAAACCCCTATCCTGATCTTGTGCTATTGGATTAAAACATTTTGAAAATTTTTTTAAAAAGACTGTCTCGAATCTGATAATAAGAAACTCTTAAGTTTCTTATTTGAAAAGTATCTGGCTCCTATAAAGAGGTCAAGACCCAAAATTCTTTCATTTGGTGAAAAGAATTTTCCTGCATGATTTGAACCATCATCCTATTAAAAGGACATTATTCAAATACTATGACACCCGATCAATCTGATAAAAACGCTTCAAAACGCCATGTCGGGCGGCCTCCACAGCTCGATGAAAAAAAACGCTGCGCCCTTATTTTAAAAGCCGCTGCAACGGTGCTGCAAACGCATGGCTATGATGGTTCCAGTATGGATCGGGTTGCCAGTCAGGCGGGCATGTCAAAAAAGACGGTGTATCAAATGTTCCCGTCAAAAAAGATATTATTCACCAAATTACTGGAAGATCGGCTTTTCTCGATTGAATGGCCAGAAGAGAAAATCTGCGAAGACCCAGAAGAACATCTCTACTCTCTATTGATCGCTATTGCTCAAACTCTTCTAAGGCCGGATCGGGTCTGCCTGCTTCGCATTTTAACCGTCGAACATAAATCAGAAGAAATGCGGCATATTTTTAGCGATATTTTACAAGGGCATACTGAAGACAATCTGACGCGCTGGTTCTCCGAACAACAAGACAAAGGCCGCTACCATATATCTGACCCGATAAAATATGCGGATATCATTTTTAATATGACTGTAGGGAGCTTGTTACTCGACCGACTGTTCGGTTTAGAAAAGCGCCCTGTTGAAGACAATTTTCGAGATGCCATTTCAATTTTTTTACGGGGTATTCGTATCAATCCTGAAAGTGAATAGACCTGATCTTCATCGCGGGACTATAAATTATTAGCTCGATGCAAGCGTGTCATCAGGCATTTTCATCGCCCTGTTTCTAAATAATAGCGCATTTTATAAAAACAGACATCTTCTGCTTTTAAAAAAGCAAGGATCAAGCAGACGTCATGCCCCTAAACAGATTCATCGCCCAAATCTGACTTGTAGCAACAGCAATCAATTCTGGCTGTTCTGCGACAATATACTCTTATCGCTATTTTTTGCTCTCATTTCCAAAGATGAAGTGGTTTTTTCAAAATCTATCAGCACATAATAAGACAATGAAGCAGAACAAAAAAAGACCGGCTGGAGAAACCAACCGGTCTTTTTGTTAGAAAATCAGAAAGACTTAGTCGTCCAACTGAGCAAGATTGACGGCAGCATATTTACCACGGCGGTCTACTTCGAGTTCAAAGGAGAGACGATCTCCTTCGTTCAAGCTCGGCAGACCTGCACGTTCAACGGCAGAAATATGAACAAAAGCGTCAGGCTGACCATCATCACGCTGGATGAAGCCAAAGCCTTTCATTGCATTGAAAAATTTAACGGTGCCGCTGGATTTTTCACCCGTCAACTGACGCTGCGGGCCACCACGGCTACCACCGAATTCACCACCGCGCGGAGCAGGGGCAGATTCTGTAATGGGCAAAGGTTCACCTTCGATGCCGAGGTTGGTAGCAGAAACGCGACCACCACGATCGACCAAGGTAAAGCTTAAAGGCTGACCTTCAGCAAGACCGGTCAATCCGGCCTGTTCAACGGCAGAAATGTGAACAAACACATCTTCACCGCCATCATCGCGAACGATGAAGCCAAACCCTTTTTGGGAATTAAAGAATTTTACAACGCCAGTGCCTTCACCGACAACCTGGGGAGGCATACCGCCGCCGCCATTGCCGCCGCCGCGGCCACCACGGAAACCGCCGCCGCCGTTGCCGCCACCAAAGCGGTCACCGCCGCCGAAGCGGTCGCCGCCACCGAAACGATCATTACCACCAAAGCGATCACCACCGCCAAAACCACCACCGAAACGATCACCGCCGCCAAAACTATAGTCGTCGCCGCCAAAGCTATCACGTTTATCTCGGCCGCCACGCTGGCCACGTCTGCCTCTATCGAAACTCATGCCCTTAAATACTTTCTTGGTTCGTCCAACTTCAATTCTGGGTATACATCGAACGAGAGACATATACCCTGCTGCGCCGACCGCTCGGCACAACACATATCTTCTTTACCGTGAAAACGCGATAACTGCGAGTAGTTTCCACACCAAACTAACAAATATATTAATAATTCAGATGAAATGAGTGATTAAACAGGTCAAAATAGGCCGAATGATGCTCGAAAACAGTCTAAAAACGGCGGATATGGCTTGAGACAAGCGCCGCTTAGTTCTATGCCGCTTGCCATGACTGTTTATTTTCACGAAGAAGATTTGCCCAAAGATGCGCTTTCTGAGGGGGCTGTAGCCGTTGATACCGAAACAATGGGACTGATTACCCATCGTGATCGGCTGTGTGTTGTTCAAATTTCTGATGGTAAAGGCGACCAACATCTGGTGCGATTCGCACCGGATAGCGATTACAGCGCGCCCAATCTGAAAGCGGTGCTGTCCGACCCGAATCGACTCAAAATTTATCACTTCGGCCGCTTCGACATTGCAGCGATTCTCTATTATCTCGGAGTCATGGCGGCACCTGTCTATTGCACCAAAATCGCCTCAAAACTCGTCAGAACCTATACTGATCGCCATGGTCTAAAGGAACTGGTTCGCGAATTGCTGGGACAAGACATCTCAAAACAACAGCAATGCTCTGACTGGGGCGGGGAAAAATTATCCGATGCGCAGCGGGAATATGCGGCCTCTGATGTTCGATTCTTGCATGGCCTGAAAGAAAAACTGGATATCCGTCTTAAACGTGAAAAACGGGAAGAACTGGCACAGGCTTGCTTTGACTTTCTCCCGACGCGCGCCAAGCTGGATATCGCAGGTTGGTCTGAAACCGATATTTTCGCCCATATGTAAAATATAACGCCGTTTTCAGGATTGATTCTCTCATGCCGGTCATGGCTCCTTCTAATGCATTTATCCAACGCCGATGGGCACTGGCTGGAGGTAGCCATGACAGGATAATCCATATTCTTCGGATTATTCTTCCTGTCGCTATTATTATTGTTGTTGCCATGATGGCGATCACGCCCCTCATCGGGCGGCGCGATCTCAGCTTTATGCTGTCACGCGATCATATTTCGACATCCAAAGAACGCATGAATCTGAAAAAGGCCATTTATCGCGGCCATGACGATCATGGTCGCATTTTTGAACTCAAGGCAGAATCGGCGACACAGCCGGATTCCAGTGATCCGCAGCTTTGGTTGACCGATCTTGTGGCCGAAATCACATTAGACAGCGGCCCTGCTACCGTAACGGCGCCCCATGGGCGTTATAATATGGACAATAATATATTGACCATCGACGGGGCAGCCCAACTGGTTATGGCTAACGGTTATCGTGTTAATGGACAGGATGTTGTCCTTGACCTTGATAAACGACTGATTACCAGTCAACGTCCGGTTTCGGGACAATCGCCGAATGGTCATTTCCAAGGCCAAAGTCTCAATGTAGATCTTATCAATGGCAAGGCTGTTATGGATGGTCGAACCCATACCCATTTTGATCGCCGGTCAGGAGATTAAAAACCAATGTATTCTGGCCTGAAAAATTATAAACCTCGTTCTTTTTTAACAGCAGCGGCCTTATCTCTCTGCGGGTTAACCCTGATCCTGACCCCATTATCCGCTCTGTCAGCACAGGGCTTTCGCCATCACGACACCAATGCGCCTATTGATATTGATGCCGATCACAGCGAAGTGCTTTATAACGATAATCGAGCGATTTATTCCGGCCATGTCCGTGCAAGACAGGCGGACATGACCATCACGGCGGCCTATGTCCGCATTGCCTATACCATGCCCAAAAACTCGAAAACGGGCGAAGCCTCTCCCCAGATGCAAAGGTTGGATGCCTCTGGTGGGGTCACCATCCAAACACCCGATGAAATAGCCAAGGGTGAAATTGCCATTTATGACGTGCCGAAAAGACTGGTCACCTTGGTCGGCCATGTTGAAATGGTGCGCGGCGATTCTGTCGTGCATGGGGCAAGGTTAATTATCGACCTTAACACCGGAAAAGGCACGATGGATGGCAGCCTTGTCGGTTCTAATGGCAGCCAAGGAAAAGGACGAGTAACCGGCCATTTCGTGGTTCCGCCCTCCAATCAGGATAACAAAAAACAATAAAATTTTAATAAAATAGTCTGATAAAATGCCCGTCTTGTTACCCATAGGACGGCCAAAATAAAAATATATCGGGGGAAATATGTTGTTATTTATTTTCCCCATTCATATTTTCTTTATGAATACGCTAAGATAACAACCAAAAGGTTGCCTGTTTTTCAATCGGTTAAGCAGGTTGCCTCTTTTTTTCTGCCTTTTTCCCGATATGGATTTGAGAATGACTTCTGCCCGGAAAACCAAGGACAGCCTTTCTACGGAAGCCTACGATTCAGGTGTATCGCAAGGCTTATCCATTATTTCTATCGCGAAATCCTACGATCACCGGCAAGTGTTGGAAGATGTTTCCTTAAATGTTGGTCGTGGTGAAGTCGTTGGCCTATTGGGGCCCAACGGGGCAGGTAAAACGACCTGTTTTTATTCGGTCATGGGATTAGTCAAACCGGATGCAGGCCGAATATTGCTCGACGGCCATGATATCACTGGCTTGCCGATGTATCGCCGCGCTATTCTGGGGCTAGGTTATCTCCCGCAGGAAACCTCTATTTTTCGTGGCTTATCAGTAGCACAAAATATCGATTCCGTCCTTGAACTCCATTATCCCGATAAAAAAGCCCGTAAAGAAAGACTGGATCAACTTCTTTCCGAATTTCACCTGACTAGACTTTATGATTCTCCAGCAATGGCGCTTTCTGGCGGTGAAAGACGACGCTGCGAAATTGCCCGAGCTTTGGCGGCCAATCCGTCCATCATGCTGCTGGATGAGCCTTTTGCCGGTATTGACCCGATCTCGATATCCGATATCCGCGATTTGATCGAAGACCTCTCCAACCGTGGAATCGGGGTGTTAATTACCGATCATAACGTCAGAGAAATGCTTGATATCGTTAATCGGGCTTGTATTATCTATGGCGGTCGGGTGCTTTTCCAAGGTACGCCAGAGGCCTTGGTTGCCGATGAAAATGTCCGACGGCTCTATCTCGGAGAAGATTTCACCCTTTAAAATCCGGCTACGTCTGACTGACTGATAAGCAGGAGTGATAAGACAGGTTGCTAAGTCCAAGACTAGATATACGACAAAGCCAGTCTTTGGTTATGACGCCGCAACTTCAGCAGGCGATTCGTCTTCTTGCGCTTTCCAATCTTGAAATCGAAAGCTTCATTGCCGAGGAATTGAACAGCAATCCCCTCCTCGAAGCCAGTCATAACGAAGAGGCCTCCGAAAGCGGGGCGGAAAATCATTCTGATATCCCTGATGCCTCAAACGCCGACGATAATAACCCAACAGAGTATAATGACCCAAGTGACAGTCTTGATGCCGATTATGCACAAGAAGTCTTTCATCATGATAGTCCAGCCGATAACCCAAGCAGCTTTACAGAAGGCGGATTAGACGGCAGCCTAGGCTTAAACAGTATTCAATTATCAGGCTATGACGGGCTTGATCGGGAATTAACAGATCGAAATCAGGAAAGTCTGGCTGATCATCTGGAACATCAGGCTAGATTGTGCCTAACGGGTGAAAAGCTAGCGATCGCCTGTCATCTAATCGACCTGATTGACGAAGCCGGATATCTAACCGAGTCTTTATCTTCCATCGCCTCGCATCTCAATATTACAGAACAGGAAACGCTTGAGATTTTAAAGGTCATTCAAGGCTTTGACCCGACCGGTGTTGGCGCCCGCAATCTGGCAGAGTGTCTGATGCTCCAAGCCGAAGAAGCCGACAGACTTGATCCGGCGATGCGAAAACTGATTACCAATCTCGAATGGTTGTCACGCGGGGCATTACCCCGTTTAAAAAAGCTCTGTCAGGTCGATGACGAAGATTTCGCCGACATGATTCAAGAATTGCGGAATTACAACCCGAAACCGGGGCTAAAATTTGGTTCATCCCCTATCCAATCGGTTACACCGGATATTTATATTAAACGGATGAAAGACGGCTGGGCGATCGAACTCAACAATGCCACACTTCCGAAATTGCTAGTCAATCGCGCTTATTATTCTGAATTAAAAGCCCAGAAAACTGACAAAGCAGAGCAAAAAAACTGGCTGGACGAAAAATTGGCAAGCGCTAACTGGCTGGTCAGAGCTTTGGATCAACGCGCCCGCACAATCATCAAGGTAACAGAAGCCATTGTCCAATATCAGGAAGGCTTTTTTCTAAAAGGGATCGAACAGCTCAAACCGCTAACGTTGCGGCAGGTAGCCGAAACCATCAACATGCATGAATCCACGGTCAGTCGGGTTACGAACAACAAATATTTCTCCTGCGAACAAGGGATATTCGAATTAAAATATCTTTTCTCCAGCGGGATACAATCCAGCGGTTCCGAAGAAGGTGCCGCAGCCGAAGCCGTTAAAAGCCATATTGCCCGCTTCATCGCCCAAGAGGGTGCAAAAATCCTATCCGATGACAAGCTGGTTGAACTGCTAAAAGCAAAAGGCTTCGCCATCGCTCGCCGAACAGTCGCCAAATATCGGGAAGCCATTGGCCTAGGCTCCTCTGTGCAACGCCGCCGCCAAAAAGCGATCAGCGCTTCATAAAAAGCCTAACCTACAAAAAAGCCTGCTTCCTTTTCAGAAAACAGGCTTTTTTAAAGGATAATGTCAAAAGACAATTCCAAGATCAGGCAAAAGCGGCTTTCAGCTTATCAACCAGATCGAGTTTTTCCCACGGGAAGAAATCACCCTCGGCTTTACGACCGAAATGACCATAAGCAGCAGAAGGCTTATAGATCGGCTTGTTCAACTTCAGATGGGTGCGAATACCCTTCGGAGTCAAACGGATCAGCTTCGGCAAGATTTCTTCAATCTTGGCTTCATCAACCGTGCCGGTGCCATGAGTATCGACATAAAGCGACAGAGGTTCAGAAACACCGATGGCATAAGAAAGCTGGATCGTTACTTTCTTGGCTAAACCGGCGGCCACGATGTTCTTGGCAAGATAGCGGGCAACATAAGCGGCAGAACGATCGACCTTGGTCGGATCTTTACCCGAGAAAGCACCACCACCATGAGGAGCGGCACCGCCATAGGTGTCAACGATAATCTTACGCCCCGTTAAACCGGCATCACCATCAGGGCCCCCGATTTCAAACAAACCGGTAGGATTGACAAAAATAGCCTTGTCATCCGGCATCCAACCTTTAGGCAAAACATCTTCATAAACCGATTTGACATAGTCGCGCAGCTTAGCCTGACCTTCTTTCGAGCTTAAAGCTGGACTATGCTGGGTGGACAGAACCAAAGCAGAAGCTCTGACCGGCACACCCTTTTCATAAACCAAAGTCACCTGACTTTTGGCATCAGGTTCCAGAAAATCGACTTTTTTCTGGTGACGGTCTTCAGCCAGACGTTCCAGAATGCGATGCGCATAATAAAGGGTCGCGGGCATATAGTCAGGCGTTTCATCGGTAGCAAAACCGAACATAATGCCCTGATCGCCTGCACCTTCGTCTTTATCTTCACCGGCATCGACACCTTGGGCGATATCGGCAGACTGCGCATGCAGATGGTTAGCGAATTCAGCCGTTCTCCAATCAAATCCGGTCTGCTCGTAACCAATTTCACGTACAGTTTCACGAACCGTCTTTTCGATTTCTTCTTCACTGACCGGAACAGCCGAACGGACTTCACCGCCGATAATGATACGCTGCGTGGTAACCAGCGTTTCACAGGCGACGCGGGCTTCTGGGTCACGGGAAAGATACAAATCGACGATGGCATCAGAAATCTGGTCAGCAACCTTATCGGGATGGCCTTCGGACACGCTCTCGGACGTAAACAGGTAGTTGCTACGCATAGAAAAAGGATTTTCCTTATCTGTTAAACCTAAAAATGAAGCTGGCCTGACAGTTTCCCGATCAGATAGGGAAAGAATTTTCTGCCTTTCGCGACAGACTTACTTCCCCAAAACCAATCCCCATCTAAAAGTGACACGCTATAGAAAGATGGAATATAAAGATATAAATCTTTCCTTATATCAAGACTAGCGTAACTTAATACGCCCAAACAGGGCAATGAGCAACAGAGCCGTGGCAAAAAGCACACTAATCAAATTGCCATAGCGGGCAAAGAAGGTCGGTTGTAAGGCTTTTGGCATTATCGCTGAAAGATTGCCTTCGATATTTTCCGGTAAAAATTGTAAGATGCGCCCTTCGGCATCAATGATAGCGGAAATACCCGTAGAAGTCGCCCGCGCGATAGGCAGCCCCTCTTCAATCGCCCGCAAACGTGCCTGTGCCAAATGTTGGGGCGGGCCCGATCGGCCAAACCAACTATCATTGGATAAATTAAAAATAAAATCGGGACGATGGGCGCGATCAACGACCCGACCGGAAAAAACGATTTCGTAACAAATCTGGATTCCAACCTTACCAAAAGGTGATAGATCAAGACTTTCCGGCTGCGCCCCTTCGGTAAATTCTATATCACCAGCTACCAGCCGCCCTAATCCGACATAGGCCGCCCATTTCCGAAAAGGCATATATTCGCCAAACGGCACCAGATGGGCTTTATCATAACGATCTAAAATATCGCCTTTGGAATCGAGAACAAACAGACTATTTCGGACAGAAGCAATGTGACCAGAACCATCGGCGATCAAGGCATCGCCGCCTGTCAGCAACAAATCATTTTCACCCAATAACCGGCTCAAAGCCGCCCGCGCTAATGGCTCTTCTTCCAAATAACTCTGCACGGCATCTTCAGGCCACAAAATCAGACGCGGATCATGGGCATTACCCTTGCCTGATAATTTCTCGAAAATAGCATCATGACGAGATTTATAACGAAGATCGTATTTTTCATCCTGCGGGATATTGGGTTGAACAATCACCACATGGGCAGGTGGCTGCACTGATTTTTGCCAATGAATGTCATGCCCATCTATGAGATACCACCCGACAAAAGGCAGAAACATCAAAATCGCCGAGAAGATGGGCTGAATAGCCTGCCCTGTCTGTTTCTTGTTTATGATGGATTTAATTCCGTCATAACAAGATAAGCCTATACCGGCGGCAATAACCACAAGAGCAGACAGACCATAACTTCCGATCCATCGGGCGATATGAGCAACCGGCATCACATTCAGCCAAATCGCGCCCAGTGGACTCCACGGAAATCCGGTAAAAACCCATGATTTTATCCACTCGCCCCATGCCAAACACCCAGCCAAAGCTAGCGTCAAACGCCAAAGCGGTATTTGTGATAAAGATATATTGAAAACAGGCACAGACCGAAAAGCAGCAGACCGAACAAAAGAACGGTTTTTTATCTTCCTTTCCCGCGCTACTTCCGCATCATTCTTCACGGGAAAAAGATGGGATGAAATAGCATCGGCACCCTCGGAGTCTACACTATCGAAAGTCACATCAGACGGCTGAAAAGAACCCGCCTTCCTTTTACTTTGCTGGAAAGAAAGACATAAAAAACGAACAGGCAAAGTAAAAAGCGCAATATAACAGGCTAAATAACAAGACAATAAAGGCACCGCGACCCAACCCAACCATGACGGCATCGCCGCCTGATGGGTAAAAGAAGTCGCAATCCAGTCCAGCCCTAACCAGAAAAAGCCGAAAGCAAAAAACCAACTCACAGCAAAAATCTGCCAAGTCTTTTGAGACCGCCGTAATAAAGCCAGCCAGCCAGCCACAGCCACCAGACTACACCCCCAAAGATTATAAGGCTGTAATCCCAAGGCCGCGACCAATCCGGCCAGAAATGCAAAAATCCAAGTCACAAGACCGGCTATCTCAATAGAAAACGAAAAAGGCAAGACAGATCAGCCATCTATCACTGCATAAAACAATATCCGAAATAAAAATGTCATTTCATATAATAATTGTTGGATAAAAATAGATACACCACTCCATATCACCTTAATATTTATGATATGGAGTATAAAATGGACAACAATTCAACAAATAGGCCTAGACTTGGATCAGCAATCCTTGATCCATTGCTCGATAATATTACCAACAACACTTCCAATAGTATCCTTTCCTCCTCATGGCTTCCTTTGGCGACTTCATCAAAAGATGAAGATGAATTTAATGCTTATAATACACTCAATACTGGAATACAGAGCTTTCGACATCCCAGTGAGAACAACAGGCCTTTCTCACCGCTCACAACAAAAATACTAAGCCTGATTCAACAAAAGCCATGGCAAAGCTGGGATACGTATAAGATAAACAACGGCACATCTTCTCCACGATACATTAGCAATGAAGAAATGATGGAAACTAGTGGATATCATCCATCAGAAGAAACGCCTCCTCCCCCCGAAATTACTGCAGGAATTCACGGTGAAGGTTCAAAATTATTAAAAGGGACAATCAACCTTAATAGACCAAATTATACCACAGGAGTTGAAGTTGAAGATAATAATGGCAACAAAAACTTTGCTTTAAAATGCAACAAAAATACTAGAACATCAGATAATAAAAGTTCAAATATTGGAATACATGGACAAGTAGGCACAGAGAAAAAACCAAAATTCTCTGTAGGAGTAAATGGAACAATTAATTTTTAATAAATTATAGGAAACAAAAATGATTAAAAAATACCGATTTCTTCTCTATCCCCTTCTTTTAAACAGTTTTCTTCTGCCAGAATTAAAAGCTGACAAGCCCATTGTCTCTCCAAAATTGATCGAACTTCTCAAGCAACAAATGCCTCAAGCATTAAAAAACGGTATCGAAATTCGGCCGGGCAACGAAGAAATGCAAAGGGGAGTATTAGAAGGAGATGACCTACGCATCGATAAAGCCGCCAATGAACTAAAAGGCAATAACCTTGTCAGCCAATATGCTAAAATAGATAAATTCCGCGTCAAAGGCGACTATCAGAACGCCAACCAGCGGCTAGATATATGCGGTAAAACTTTTTTTCAAAAACCTGATGATCCTGATCTACTTCCGCCCATCAGTGGCGTGGGTATGACCTGCCAACAAATTTTGGCAGGTAATTATTTTCTGGAAGGCAATCTTCGAGATTGGGGTAAAAGCCTTAATTTCGTCAGGAATGTCTATTATCCACCCGTCCGAAAAATCGCAGGATTAGAACAGTTCTCTCTTGCTGATATCGAAATGGGCAGCTTATCGGTTTCCCCAGATTCCATACCCACCTTCATTATTACAGGCATAGATCACCAGCAAAATATTCCATTACAATATCAAATTCCTATACATGAAGATCATAGACGTTTTGCTGAAAATGTTCCTTCCGCAATAGTTTTGTTGAATGGAAAAGAAGTGCCTTTCTTCTTAGAAACGGGTGCTGCTATTGGCAAATTACCAAAAGAATGGAGCCACTCGCCCCATGTCCATATTATCGGACATATTGAGAGAGCAACCAATGCTGCCTCTGAATTTTATAGCGGTGATCTTGGTATCGTTGATGAGCTCAAAATCGGAAAAGCCGTTTTAAAAAACGTTCCTTTCCTTTTTACCGATGTCAACCAAGCCTATCTGGGACTCATGATTTTACAAAAACTAGGTAAAATCAAAATAGATAAACAGCAGATGACCTTTGGCAAGGATATCAATTGCCATTGTCAACAAGATATCCATCTTGGCAGCGCATTGGGGGGCGATTTCCAAACCCTCAAATACCCAATTACTTGGCAAGGTAAAACCAGTCTAGTCGCAATTGACCTTACTGAAGATAATAGCGACTTTACGCTATGGACATTTAAACCAGATTTCACAAAAGAAGAACAAGAAAGCGCATTCCAATTTCCTACAAAAGAAAATGGCAAAACTGTTCTGAGCCAAGGACGTATTGTGAAATCTGATTTATCCATTGATGGGATCAATTATGGAGCAAGAGAAGAGTTTATTGTAAAAGATACTATCCAAGATCCAGCTACCATTATGGGCTTGTTTATCCTCAACAAAGTCACCCTTTATCTCGACTTCATCAATCATAAAGCCTGCCTCAAACAGAACACTTCGGACATTTCGCCCATGCCTCAATAAGAAGATTGGGAGGGGAAAGAAAACATAACCAGAAAACAGCTAGCTTTACCGAGAACCCGCTATGTTTAAGAAATACCGATTGCTTCTCTATCCTATTCTTTTGAATAGCTTTTTTCTGCCTTCTTTACAGGCTAAAGGGAAACTTCCC
>NZ_JAIWON010000104.1 GCF_020216885.1 Zymomonas sp.
TTTCTGACAGGAAGACCGATCGCATCGGCATTTTTTCTTTGCGGAGGACGTTTCGCTGACGAAAGAGAAGCGCGCCCTTCTTGTTTAAAAGAACGCGCCTCATTCCGGCTGTTTTTCCCTTTGGGACGGGATGGCCGTAGATTATTCATAAAATTCCCGCCCGAATGGACAACCAAAGGTTATATTGACAAGGAAAAGACTGGATCACGCGGATTTCGTCTCACCGGATTGTGCCTTGGCAACGCCGACCATCGCCGGACGCAACAAACGGTCATGAATGGTATAACCGGCCTGCATTTCTTGAACGACGGTGCCTTCTGGCTTATCGCTTTCCATTTCGATCATCGCTTGATGCAAATTCGGATCCAGTTTCTGACCAACGGATTCAACCCGTTTGATACCGTGACGCTGCAAGATGTTCAAAAGCTCTTTGCCGGTCATTTCAATACCGGTGACTAGATTTTTGATCTTTTCATCCTGCTTAATATCATCAGGAATAGCCGTCAAAGCGCGTTCCATATTATCCGCTACCGAAAGCATGTCGCGAGCAAAGCCGGTCACAGAATAGGTAATTGCTTCCGATTTTTCTTTTTCAAGACGGCGGCGCGTATTCTGGGCTTCGGCTTGAATGTAAAGCAGCTGTTCTTTCAGCTTCCCATTTTCGGCCTGCAAAGCCTCTACCCCATTTTCTGTTTTTTCATCCGAGGCTTCTTCTGGATTTTCGATTTTGTTTTCCAGATTTTCAGCGTCTTCGTATTTTTTCTGTTCTTCGGTCATGCGATTATTCTCGATAAGGTTTTTGCTGTGAAGTCAACCATGGGGACGATGCGGCCATAGTTCAACCTTGTCGGGCCTATCACCGCCACCACCCCGACCATATGGCCGTCTTCCCCGTGATAGGGAGAGGCGATAACGGAAGAACCGGAAAGCGAAAACAACTTATTTTCGGAACCGATAAAAATTTGTGCGGCATCGCTTTCGGAAACTTTTTCCAGCAAGCCTGCAATTTCCTTTTTATCTTCCAGTTCTTCAAGAAGCTGTTTGGCGCGATCAAGGTCTTCGCTGGCATCCTGAAGCAGATGGGATTGCCCTCTCACAATCAGGACAGGCCTTTTCCGGCTATCTTCCGACCAGACAGCCAAGCCCCGCTTAATCAGATCGGAAGCCGCTGAATCCAGCTCGCTTCTTTCAAGATCAATCTGGCTAAACAGGCGTTTTTTAGCTTCGGAAAAACTATATCCCGAAAAATGGGCGTTGATATAGTTACTCGCCTCCGTCAAGGCCGAGGCCGGAAAACTCGATGATAATTCGATTACCCTGTTTTCAACCGATCCATCCGAACCGACAATAATAGCCAGCGCCCGATTATCATCCAGCACCACAAAACCCAGTTGTTTTAAAACCAGCTCTTGTTTTGGAACCAGAACCAATCCGGCACAAGCTGAAAGACCAGACAAAGTCGTCGTGGCATTGACCAGTCTTTCTTTTGGCGAATGACCGCGAATAACATCAGCTTCAATCGCCGAACGTTCTTCCTCACTCGGCTCCGAAAGCTGCATCATACCATTGACGAATAAACGCAAGCCCAATTCTGTCGGCATACGTCCCGCTGAAATATGCGGGCTTAGCAACAGGCCTTTGGTTTCCAGTTCCTGAAGCACGTAACGAATGGAGGCGGGAGAAAGATTTACCCCCTGCCTTGCCAGTGTTTTTGATCCCACCGGCAACCCGCTTCCAAGGTAACTTTCCACCACCAGTTGGAAAATCTCGCGCGCCCGCGATGATAATTCTATGACCGGTATGGATGACATAGGCTATAAATAAGCATCAAAAGGCGTTTCGTCACCCCTCGAACAGGCATAAATATCCTGTTTTCATGCCATTTTTACAAGAAAATCTGTCGGTTTTGATTGAATGATGCCTGCCCTCGTGGCAGGAGAACGCTCTATCATTTGATTATTCTTTCTGCGGCCGGTATTTTCTGGACAGACACCGGAATTTCCGAATGGCAGAAACTTCCCCGTTATAATTTAAAAGTTACTTCCCAAAGAAAGGTTATCCCATGCGTCCTTCAGGTCGAACGCCGGATCAATTACGCTCACTTTCCATCGAAACCGGCTTTACCCGCCATGCCGAAGGCTCCTGTCTGATCAGCTTTGGCGACACCCGCGTTTTGGTCACGGCTTCCCTTGAAGAACGCCTGCCTTCATGGTTACGCGGTAAAGGCCAAGGCTGGGTCACGGCAGAATATGGCATGTTACCCCGCTCCACCCACAGCCGCACCAATCGCGAAGCGGCTCGCGGTAAACAGTCTGGCCGGACGCAAGAAATCCAGCGTTTGATCGGTCGCTCTTTGCGCGCCGGTATTGACCTCAAAAAATTGGGCGAAAGACAGATCACCATCGATTGCGATGTGTTGCAGGCCGATGGCGGCACCCGCACCGCTTCGATTTCCGGTGGCTGGGTTGCCCTTCGTTTGGCTGTCAATAAATTGCTGGCATCCGGCCAACTGACCGAAGACCCGATCATTTCCCAAGTGGCCGCCGTCTCCTGCGGTATTTCGCAAGGCGTGCCGGTGCTTGATCTTGACTATGCCGAAGATTCAACCGCCGAAGCCGATGCCAATTTCGTGATGATGGGCGACAGCCGCCTGATCGAAGTTCAGGCCAGCGCCGAAGGCGCGCCTTATGATGAAGAAGGTCTGTTGCGTCTGTTGCGTCTGGCACGCATGGGCTGCCAACAAATCTTCGCAGAACAAAAGAAAGCGGTCGCCTAAATATGACCCATACGCCCTCTTCCAAAAAATGCCGCCGTCTCGAACCGGGACGGCTGGTGCTTGCCAGCCATAATCAGGGAAAATTGCGGGAAATCCGCGAATTACTGTCTCCTTTTGGCTTGGAAACTGTTTCAGCGGCTGAATTGGGACTGCCTGAACCGATCGAAGACGGTAACAGCTTTATTGCCAATGCCGAAATCAAGGCACGCTTCGTCGCTGAAAAAACCGGCTCGGTCGCTTTGGCTGATGATAGCGGCCTTTGCGTCGAAGCGCTGGACGAAGCCCCAGGCATCTATTCCGCCCGCTGGGCAGGGGAACCGCGTGATTTTGATAAGGCCATGGAAAAGCTGCATCACGCATTGACGGCCAAGGGGGCAGATGCTTCCAAACGAGCGCATTTTGTTTGTGCGTTGTCTCTTTGCTGGCCAGATGGCCATGTCGAAAATTTCGAAGGCCATGTCTGGGGTAATCTGATCTGGCCGCCACGGGGTGATCGGGGCTTTGGTTATGATCCAATGTTTGTCGCCGAGGGTCATCAACAAAGTTTTGCTGAAATGGGTGCCGAAGCTAAAAAAGCTATCAGCCATAGAAGCGAAGCCTTCAAACAGCTTTTAGCCGCCTGTCTCCGTTAATCGGCCATGACAAAACAGGCCTTGGTTAAGGATAAAAGACAGGAAAAACAGGATGCTCCTTTGGCTTTATATATCCATTGGCCATTCTGTCTTGCAAAATGTCCCTATTGCGATTTCAACAGCCATGTCCGGCCTGATATTGATGCTGCCCTGTGGCGGGATGCTTTACTGTCTGACATGGCGCATGAAGCCGCTCTCACCCAAGGCCGCCAGCTCAGTTCGATCTTTTTCGGGGGTGGCACGCCCTCTTTGATGCCCCCTGAAACGGTGGCAGCGCTGATTGATGCTGCCAGCCGCTATTGGCAACCTACCCCTGATATCGAAATTACGCTTGAGGCTAACCCCTCATCCGTCGAAGCCAACCGCTTCCAATCCTTGGCTTTGGCAGGGGTTAATCGCCTATCTCTCGGTATTCAGGCCTTAGATGATGCCAGCCTGCATTTTCTAGGAAGAATCCATAATGCCCAAGAGGCCTTATCCGCGCTCGACATTGCCCAGAAAAACTTTTCTCGGGTCAGCTTTGATCTGATCTATGGCCGCCCGAACCAATCCCTCAAAGATTGGGAGACAGAATTAAAACAGGCCTTGGCTTTTGGCAGTGACCATTTATCCCTTTACCAATTAACGATTGAAGAAGGCACTCGCTTTCACAGTCTGGTAAGGCAAGGCCAATTCACGCCGTTGGATGGCGACAAGGCTGCCGATCTTTTCGATCTCACCCGCGATATGACCAAGGCGGCAGGCCTCCCCGCTTATGAAATATCCAACCATGCCCGCAAAAATTCGGAAAGCCGCCATAACCTGACCTATTGGCGCTATGGCGATTATATCGGCATCGGGGCGGGCGCACATGGCCGAAGACTGAATAACGTCACGATCCGCCACAAAAAACCGGAAAATTGGCTGTCCGCCATCCAAAAATATCATCACGCTATTCAGGAAGAAACGCCGTTATCCCCCAAGGATCAGGCGATAGAAGCGGTCTTGATGGGCTTGCGCTTAACCGAAGGCATCCATCCCGAAAACATCCAAAAACGCACAGGCTTGGATATCTCCGAATTTCTCGATCTCGCCGCTATTCAATATTACAGCGACCAAGGATTACTCACCTTCAATAACGGCTTATTACGCATCACCGACCAAGGCGTTTTATTAACAGATGCCTTAATAAGAGAAATTTGTTTATAATATTTTTTTTATATATAAAATATTATTTTAAAAATTTGTCACTATTCTCTTAAAGGTAAATATAATGGCAGATAAGGCTTGGTTTAACTTTCTTACGACCTCGCTTGGCAATCGCCTATTTGAGATAAGCCATAAAAATTCTTGGTTAATCCTTTTCCTGTCATCATGCTGCCTCTCTGTGACGGCAGGATTAACGTATTTTTCTCGCTCTTTATCTGAAAAACGCAGAATCAAATCCGAAGAAGAAAAAAGACAGCGCATAGGACAAGAGAACGCCCGTAAACAATCAGTCATCTTACTCAACGAAATGAATAAATATTACAATTTAATGGTCGAATTATATAGCCATTTTAGCAAGCTGATATCAAAAAATGCGTCAGACGATATCCAAGCCCTATCTGATCTAAAAGCTGTCTCAATCCCTCCCGAACGGCTTAAAATATCAAACGAAGATAATCCTCTGTTTATTTCGAATGAAAAAAAAATTTTGCACTCAACACATTAGAGAATAAAATAAATATTACTCTTAATGCAGTAGATTTATATAACAATAAATATCACGATATTTTTAATAGCAAAAACTCTGAGGATTTTTACAATAAAAATTCAATATCAGAATTGATTTTAATAGCAAAAAACATTGCGTCAGATTCTCGAAAAAACATTGAAGATATAAAAGAGTTCTTGTCGAATTTCATCAACAGCAATAATTTCTATCAAAGGACGATAGAAATAAAACTACCAAAAACTGATGGCGGTTTCGACATCATCAAAAGAACCGTCCCCTAATAAAACTCACATATTCAGAAAGCGATTAAGCCGCCTCCGCCTTTCTTTCCAATCCGGTAAAAAGCGATCCATAAAGGCATAGAAACGGCGATTATGGGAAGCCTCCAATAAATGCACCATCTCATGCACCACCACATATTCAAGACATTCGGGCGGCCTTTTCACTAATTCGCTATTCAACCAGATACGCCGCGCCCTGACATTACAACTCCCCCAAAGCGTTTTCATGGTCTTAACCCGCCAAACAGCCACCTTCACGCCAATAATTTTTTCCCAACGCGCCGCTAAATCGGGGATAGCCTGCTCTAATTGCTCCCGAAACCACAAGGCCAACCATTTTTCTTTCTTCTCAACAGGCGGCGCTATCGCCCTATGCATTTGCAATCGAGACGGCGGAACAGGCAGAATTTTTGACTGCAAAGCACCCGTCACAATTTCCAAATGGTATTTTTTACCCCACAACCAATAGGCTTCATCATCGCCATTCTGTAATTTCGTCTCGATTGCTTTTTGATACCGTTTTTGACGCTTTTCTATCCATGCCATACGGCCAGCCAAAATATTGCGAAGCGTCGCCTCTTTCATATTTCGGGGTGCCGAAACCATAACCGAACCATCATCAGGGGACAGTCGGATATAAAGATTTTTAATCTCTTTCCGCTGGATATGGATCACAATCCCTGCAAGAATAATATCGCTTGCCGCTTCTGTTGCCATAGACTCTTATCTAACGCTCAAAAAACAATTTCACGCCCATTTATCGGTATTTAAGACGCATTCTCGAATAATCTTGGAGATAATTCGCGCTTTACCGCCTTTCCATCTCATCACAGCTTTTTTAGAAAGACAGCTGCTCCAGCCTTAGCCTAGGAAAGAAAAAATATATTTTAGAGTGTAAACAAAATATTGTTATCATTCACCCCCTCTATAACGATAAAAAGAGGATAAACATTCTTTGTGGATCGACAGGTCAACTTTCAAAGTCTATGATGCCATCTCATCTTTAATCTCTCTTTATCTGTTATAAAAACGGATCGCTGATACTGAAAGTCCTTGTATAATGACGAATGAGGCATCTCTCACTTCTATTCCGTTGCCAGCGGAAAAACTGGCGCAATTACAGACAGTTACCAATGGCCTGTCGACATCACAGATAGCGTGGATTTCAGGCTATCTCTGGGGCAGAAGCAGCGGCGCTGACGCGACGAATCAATCGCTTCCAAATTCCCCAGCCACGGAACAGATAGCCGAACCGACCGTCATCACGATCTTGTCGGCTTCCCAGACGGGAAATGCGCGCAGGGTTGCCGAAGAATTGCGCGATGACCTTTTGGCCGCGCATCTCAAGGTCAATCTGATCAATACGGGCGATTACAAATTCAAACAGATTGATCGTGAAAAAATCATTCTGCTGGTCACCTCAACCCAAGGGGAAGGCGAACCGCCAGAAGAAGCGGTGGCTTTTTATAAATTCCTGTTTTCGAAAAAAGCCCCGAAACTGACAAATATCGCCTTTGCGGTTTTCGGATTGGGCGACATCACCTATGAACATTTTGCTCAGGCCGGTAACGACTTCGATCGTCGTTTTGAGGAATTAGGCGGCGAACGCTTACTGCCTCGCGTTGATGCCGATGTCGATTATGAAGAAGCCGCCGAAGCATGGCGGAAAGAAGTCACCGAACTTCTCGAAAAACGGGTGCCATCAGCAAACGCTGCCCAGATAGCCGCCACAACCATTAGTCCGGTAGATGAGGTTTCCAGCACACCTTACGATAAAGAAAGCCCGCTCACAGCAACGCTTTCGGTGAACCAGAAAATCACCGGTCGTCATTCGGATAAAGATGTCCGCCATATCGAAATTGATCTGGGGGATTCTGGGCTACGCTATAAAGTGGGCGATGCCTTGGGGGTCTGGTATGAAAATGATCCAGCACTTATCCGCGAATGTCTCGATCTTCTCGGCTTAACAGGCGAAGAAAATATCAAGGTCGATGATACAATCCTGCCTTTGGCACAGGCGTTACAGCACTCTTTCGAACTGACGGTTAACAATACCCGCCTTGTCGAAAGCTATGCGACCTTAACGCAAAGCAAGGCTTTGGAAAAAATCATTTCCGATAAAGCTGCGTTACAAGATTATGCTCAGAATACGCCTATAGTCGATATGATTAGACAGGCTGGTGGCAAACTGACGGCAGAACAATTTATCAGCCTTCTCCGCCCTTTAACGCCGCGCTTATATTCGATCGCGTCATCACAGGCCGAAGCTGAAAACGAAGTGCATCTGACGGTTGGCGTTGTCCGTTATGAAATTGATGGCCGTAAACGGGCAGGCGGTGCCTCCAGCTTTTTGGCTGATCGGATCGCAGAAAATGGCACGCTTCGGGTGTTTGTCGAACATAACGATAATTTCCGGCTGCCAGATGATCCCAATGCACCGGTTATCATGATCGGGCCCGGTACGGGGGTCGCGCCTTTCCGTGCCTTTATGCAACAACGGGATAATGACGGAGCAAAGGGTAAAAACTGGCTCTTCTTTGGCAATCCTCATTTTATCGACGATTTCCTGTATCAAATCGAATGGCAGGCTTATGTCAAACAGGGTCTATTGACCCATATTGATCTGGCATGGTCACGCGATCAGGCGAAAAAAATCTATGTGCAGGATAAACTCCGCGAGAAAGCGGCTGAACTCTGGAAATGGATCAAGGAAGACGGCGCTTATCTCTATGTCTGCGGTGACGCGACACATATGGCGAAAGATGTCGATAAAGCCCTGATTGATATCATCCGCGAAGAAGGTGGCATGGATGAAGAAGCCGCCGACGAATTTTTAACCGAGCTGCGCCTAGAGCGCCGTTATCAGCGAGATGTCTACTAATGACCCAAAAACATCCCCAGACGCTGGTGGTCGATGCCCCTTTATCCGATGCCGAAAGGCTAAAAGGGGAAAGCCATTTTCTGCGCGGCAGCATTGCCGAAGATCTGAATGATGGCCTGACCGGCGGATTTAACGGCGACAATTCAACCCTGATCCGCTTTCACGGCATGTATCAGCAAGATGACCGCGATATTCGCGCCGAACGCGCCGAAGAAAAGCTGGAACCGCGCTATGCGATGATGCTGCGCTGCCGCTTACCGGGGGGCATTATCTCCCCCCAGCAGTGGTTAAAGATGGACAGCTTTGCCAGCGAAAAAACGCTCTATGGCAGCATCCGCCTCACCAATCGCCAGACTTTCCAATTTCACGGTATCTTGAAAAAAGACCTGAAAACAGTGCATCAACTTTTGCATGAAACGGGTCTAGATTCTATTGCAACAGCCAATGACGTGAACCGGAATGTGCTTTGCACTTCCAATCCGGTGGAATCAGACCTCCATGCCGAGGCCTATGAATGGGCAAAAAAGATTTCCGAACATTTGCTGCCGCAAACGCATGCTTATGCGGAAATCTGGCTCGATCAAGAAAAGCTGGCAACAACCGATCAGGAACCGATCCTAGGCAAAACTTATCTGCCACGGAAATTTAAAACGACCGTTGTCATTCCGCCGCAGAATGATGTTGATATCTACGCCAATGATCTCAACTTCATCGCCATTTCTGAAAATGACCAATTGGTTGGTTTCAATGTTCTGATTGGCGGCGGCCTGTCGATCACGATCGGTGATAAAAGCACCCATCCGGGGGTCGCAAAAGACATCGGCTATGTCGCAAAAGAAAACGTCCTCGCCGTTGCAGAAGCGGTGGTGACGACCCAACGCGATTGGGGTAATCGCAGCAACCGTAAAAATGCTCGCTTGCGTTATACGCTGGAACGGGTCGGCCTTGATGTTTTCAAAGCCGAAGTCGAAAAACGGGCAAATATTACCTTTGAATCCTCTCGCCCCTTCACGCTAACCGATCGTGGCGATCGTATTGGCTGGGTCAAAGGCATTGATAATCAGTGGCATCTGACGCTCTTTGTCGAAAATGGTCGCTTACTGGATTATCCGCATCGCCCGTTAAAGACTGGCATCGCCGAAATTGCGAAAGTCCATAAGGGTGACTTCCGTCTGACGGCTAACCAAAATCTGATTGTCGCTGGCGTTGCCGAAAGTGACAAAGACCAAATCGAAAAGATCGCCCGCGATCATGGTCTGATGGAAAATATTTCCGAATTGCGCAAAAATTCGATGGCCTGCGTCTCTTTCCCGACCTGCCCTTTGGCGATGGCCGAGGCGGAACGCTTCCTGCCGAATTTCTTGACCAAGGTCGAAGCGGTCATGGCGAAATACGATATTTCGGACGAATATATCGTTTTCCGCACAACAGGCTGTCCGAATAATTGTGGCCGCTCGCTTCTCGCTGAAATCGGTTTAGTCGGAAGAGCCATAGGCCGCTATAATCTTTATATCGGTGGCGATCGGGTCGGCACCCGTATCCCAAGGCTCTTCCGCGAAAATATCACCGAAGACGAAATTTTATCCGAAGTGGATAGCCTGATTGGCCGCTGGTCAAAAGAACGCGATGGCAAAGAAGCCTTTGGTGACTTTGTTGTCCGCGCCGGTATCGTCAAAGCCGTTACCGATCCCGCTATCGACTTTTATGACTAAGGAGGTGTTCATGTCTGCGTTTCATCTCGAAACTTTAAAATCCTTGCCCAAAGCCGAACAAGAGGCGGCTTTATCAGAAGCCAATCGGCAATTGGAAGAGATGAGCGCAGAAGATCGTCTCAAATGGGCTTTTGACAATCTTTCGGGTCAGTTTGTGCTGTCCTCCAGCTTCGGCATTCAGGCGGCGGTGATGCTCCATCTGGTGACCCGAAAGAAAGCCGATATTCCGGTTATCCTTACCGATACCGGCTATCTTTTTCCTGAAACCTATCGCTTTATTGATGCCCTGACAGAAAAACTCGATTTGAATCTTCAAGTCTTTCGGGCGGCTTTGTCTCCGGCATGGCAAGAAGCGCGCTATGGTAAATTATGGGAACAGGGTGTCGAAGGTATCGAACGCTATAACGATATCAACAAAGTCGAACCCATGAACCGCGCTTTACAGACCTTGGAGGCTGGAACATGGTTTGCCGGATTACGGCGCGATCAGTCAAAAAGCCGGTCACATTTACCGATTTTGGCTATCCAGCGCGGGGTTTTCAAATTCCTGCCGATCCTCGACTGGGATAACCGCAAAATCCATTATTATCTGAAAGAGCATGACCTCCCTTATCACCCTCTTTGGGATGAAGGCTATCTCTCTGTTGGTGATACCCATACCACCCGCAAATGGGAAGAAGGGATGAGCGAGGAAGAAACCCGCTTTTTCGGTTTAAAAAGGGAATGTGGGCTACATGAAGGATAAGTAAATTGGCCTGACCGCCTTCTAAAAAATCATCTGAAAAGGACAGCCGGCTTTAAATATTTTAAATGCCGGCCAAAGGCGTTTTACCTAAACTTTAGGGCAGTAAAGAAAAGCTAACTGTCCTTTCTTGAACGGGGGCTGCTAAGTCCTATTCAAAATCAAAGGCTTGCCTTCTCTATTTACTTTCAGGCTTTGTTGAATGAACAGGCATAGAGCGGTCAGCTGCGATAAAACTGGATAATAGGTTAGGGGCTCTGTTCCAAAGGTTGTTATGGATTATCTTCCTCTTTTTGCAGATATCAGACAACGTCCGGTTTTAGTCGTTGGCGGTGGTGAAGTGGCGACACGAAAAGTGGCCTTGCTCAAAAAAGCAGGGGCGATCATCAAGATTGTCGCGAAAAATATCCATCCCGAATTACAGAACCTACAAAAAAATCACGAAATAGAATGGCTGGCGAAAAATTTTTCGCCAGAACAGCTCGACTACGTCTTTCTCGTGATCGCTGCCACCAATGACCGCCTTTTGAACCAAAGGGTTTACGAAGCCGCAGAACAGCGCCATCGCTTGGTCAATGTGGTTGATGACCAACAAAAATGTTCCTTTATTTTCCCGTCGATTGTTGATCGTTCTCCGGTGACTTTAGCCATCTCCTCTGCGGGTAGCGCTCCGGTTCTGGTGCGGATGCTCCGTGAAAAGCTGGAGGCCTTATTACCGCAATCATTGGGTAAAATGGCCGAGATAGCGGGAAAATGGCGGCCAAAAATCAAAGAAAAATTACCCAGAACTAAAGACCGCCGTCTTTTCTGGGAGGAAGCCTTTAATGGTCTTTTCGCCCATAAAGTCGCTAGCGGTGATTGGGAAGCTGCTGAAAAAACGCTTACCGAACAATTGGAAAAAGACAGCCCCAAACAAGGCGAAATCATCCTTGTTGGGGCAGGGCCCGGTGATGCAGGCTTGCTGACATTGCGTGGTTTACAGGCCTTACAACAGGCCGATATCGTGCTGTATGATTATCTGGTTAGTCCGGCCGTTTTGGAAATGATCCGTCGCGATGCCCAAAAAATATGTGTTGGGAAGCGCGCCGGACATCATTCGGTCGCCCAAGAAGAAACCAACCGCCGCTTGATTGAATGGGCGCAGCAGGGAAAAAAAGTTGTCCGCTTGAAAGGCGGCGATCCTTTTATTTTCGGGCGCGGCGGGGAAGAGTTACAGGCCGCAAAACAGGCTGGTATTCCTTTCCAAGTCGTTCCGGGTATCACGGCGGCATCAGGGGCGGCGGCTTATGCGGGTATTCCACTGACCCACCGTGATTATTCCCAAAATGTTGTTTTCATTACCGGCCATTGCCAAAAAGACGGTAACGGGCTTGATTGGGCAACTTTGGCACGCCCTCATCAAACACTGGTTATCTATATGGGGGTCATGAATGCGGGAAAAATCAGCGAAGCCCTGATCAAACATGGCCGGAAAGCAGATACGCCCGTGGCGATTATTGCCCATGCAACCCTTCCCAACCAACAAATATTGAATACTCGGCTGGATCAGTTGGAAAGCCTCGCCAAACAGGCGGAAACACCGGCTTTACTTATCATTGGCGAGGTCGGCGGATTACAGTCCGATCTTTCTTGGTTTTCTTCAAAAACAGACAAAGAAGACACAAAGTCTTCTCTTATCAATCTGGCTTAAAGGATTAGTGATGCAGGAAGAACGGCTCACCCATTTACGGCAGTTAGAAGCGGAAAGCATCTATATCATCCGCGAAGTCGCCGCCGAATTCGGCAATCCGGTTATGCTGTATTCCATCGGCAAAGACTCTTCTGTCATGCTCCATCTGGCGCGAAAAGCCTTTTTTCCGGGGACATTGCCTTTCCCGCTCTTACATGTCGATACTGGCTGGAAATTCCGCGAAATGTATGAATTCCGCGATCGGACGGCCAAGGAATACGACTTTAATCTGCTGGTCTATAAAAATCCCGAAGGCGAAGCCTTAGGCATCAATCCCTTCATTCATGGCAGCGCCAAACACACCGACATCATGAAGACCGAAGGCCTCAAACAAGCCTTGGACAAATACGGTTTTGACGCAGCCTTTGGCGGTGCTAGACGGGATGAAGAAAAATCCCGCGCCAAAGAAAGGATCTACTCTTTCCGCGATAAATTCCACCGCTGGGACCCCAAAAACCAACGCCCCGAATTATGGCACAATTATAATGGCCAGATTAACAAGGGCGAATCCATCCGTGTCTTTCCGCTCTCTAATTGGACGGAACTCGACATCTGGCAGTATATTTATCTCGAAAATATCGACATTGTGCCGCTTTATCTCGCAGCCAAACGCCCCGTTATCGAACGCGACGGCATGTTAATGATGGTCGATGATGACCGCATTGATCTGAAAGAAGGCGAGAAAATCGAAGAACGGATGGTGCGTTTCCGGACATTAGGATGCTGGCCATTAACGGGAGCCGTGGAATCCAACGCCCAAACACTTCCCGAAATCATCGAAGAAATGCTGGTTTCAACCACCAGCGAACGCCAAGGCCGTGTTATCGACCGCGACCAGTCAGGGTCAATGGAACTGAAAAAACGTCAAGGTTATTTCTAGGATTCAAGCCATGCAGAATAATAGTATTGCCAAACAGATTGCCGAAAAAGGCGGGGTTGAAGCCTATCTGAAAGCCCAACAATATAAAGGGCTATTGCGTTTTTTGACCTGCGGTAGCGTCGATGACGGCAAAAGCACGCTTATCGGCCGCTTATTACATGACACCCGCCAGATTTATGAAGACCAGTTATCGTCCCTCCATAACGACAGTAAACGGCATGGGACACAGGGAGAAAAACTCGACCTTGCCTTGCTGGTTGATGGCTTACAGGCCGAACGCGAACAAGGCATCACCATTGACGTTGCCTATCGCTATTTCTCAACTGAAAGGCGGAAATTCATCATCGCCGACACTCCGGGTCATGAACAATATACCCGCAATATGGCGACAGGCGCTTCAACCTGCGACCTTGCCGTTTTGTTGATTGATGCCCGTAAAGGCGTGTTGGCACAAACCCGCCGACACAGCTTCATTGCGACCTTATTGGGCATCAAACATCTGGTGGTTGCGGTCAATAAAATGGATCTCGTGGAATATAGCGAGGCTACCTTCCGCCAGATCGAAAAAGACTATCTCGATTTTGCCGGTAAACTTGTTCCCGATCTTGATATCCGCTTTGTGCCGCTTTCCGCTTTGGAAGGCGATAATATCGTCAATGAAAGCGCGCATATGCCTTGGTATCAAGGCGCGTCTCTCTTGGAAATATTGGAAACGGTCGAGGTCGCAAGAGCCGCCGAACAACAACCAATGCGTTTTCCGGTGCAATATGTGAATCGGCCAAACCTCGATTTTCGGGGTTATGCCGGAACCGTCGCCTCCGGTATTGTCCGCGTTGGCGAAGGTATCAAGGTTTTACCCTCTGGCGTTGAATCGACGATTGCCCGCATTGTTACCTTTGATGGCGATTTAACAGAAGCGGTTGCCAGCGAAGCCGTGACTCTCGTTTTAGAAGACGAAATTGATATCAGTCGTGGCGATCTGATCGTTGATAGCCGCGAAACGATGCAATCGGCACAATCGGCACAATGCAATGTCGTTTGGATGGCAGAAAAGCCGCTCACCGTCGGGCAAAGCTATGATATCAAGATTGCAGGCAAAAAAAGCCGCGCACGCATTACCCAAATTCATTACCAATTCGACATCAATAACCTGACCCAACAACCGGCAACAGAATTGCCGTTAAACGGTATCGGTCTTGTTGATCTTTTGTTTGATGAGCCCCTTCTGCTCGACCGCTATCAAGATAATCCGGTCACCGGCGGCCTGATCTTTATCGACCGTCTCAGCAATGTTACGGTTGGTGCTGGATTGGTAGAAACACTCATCCAAGATCAGACGACGACAGCCAATGAATATAGCGCTTTTGAACTGGAATTAAACGCCCTTATCCGTCGTCACTTCCCTCATTGGGAAGCCCGCGACCTCCTCGCTGGACGCTAAGGGGGGCATGATGACCGAACAGCCCTCCCGTGATAACACAGCCGTCGATAAGGATAATATCGTCTGGCATCATCATCCCGTAACGCAAGCCAGCCGCGAGGCCTTGCACCATCATAAAGGGCTGGTCTTGTGGTTTACTGGCCTTTCAGGATCGGGCAAATCCACGGTTGCCGGTGCCTTGGAACAAGTGCTGCACAGCCGGAATGTCAGCAGCTATTTACTGGATGGCGACAATATCCGGCATGGCCTGTGCCGCGATCTCGGTTTTTCCGATCAAGACCGCAAAGAAAATATTCGCCGCGTCGGTGAAGTGGCAAAATTGATGGCGGATGCGGGTCTAGTGGTGCTGACCGCTTTTATCTCACCTCACAAGGCCGAACGCCAGATGGTGCGGGATATGATGGGGCAAGATCGCTTTATCGAAATTTTTGTCGATACGCCTTTAGCCATTTGCGAAGCCCGCGATCCGAAAGGCCTTTATAAAAAGGCAAGGGCTGGTGAATTGAAAAATTTCACCGGTATTGATTCCGTCTATGAAGCGCCGGAACATCCTGAAATTCATCTCAACGGGCAAGATTCCTTAACCGCGCTAACCGCGCAATTATTGGAAGCCTTGGAACCCTATCTCAAAATCACCTTATAAATATAAAAAGCCTTCCCGTATGAAACGGGAAGGCTTTTTTGTATTAACGCCCAAAAATCTGATTAAGTGCTGTAATAATACGGCTAACATCGTCATTACTACCCAAAGATAATCGGATCCAGTCATTCAAAGGCGGGAAAGGCCGTGCCACAACAATACCCGATTGATAGAATTTCTCTCGAGCTTCAGAAAACGGAATCGGCGTTTTAAAAAACACAAAATTGGACTCGCTCTCTGTATGGGTCAGCTTTAACTTATCCAAAGTAGCGGTCAGTCTCTCTCTATTTTTCACCGTATAATCATGAATAAACAACCGCCTTTTTTGATCCGCTAATGCGGCTCTCGCGGCGGCGACTGTCAAACGACCCAGATCATGGGGATCACCTAATCCCGCTTCCCGCAAGGACGCTGCCAAGGCCTTCGGTGCCAAAAGATAGCCTATCGGCATACCGGCCAAACCATAAATTTTGTCCAAAGTCCGAAAAACGGCGACATTGGCACCCTTTTGGGTAAAAGTAGCCGCTGTCTGGGCAAAATGGGCATATTCAAGATAGGCTTCATCGACAATAATCAATGTTTTTTGTGAGGCTCTCTCCAGAAATGCGCTAAAATCAGCATGATGACTGACGGTTCCGCTGGGATTATGGGGATTAACCAGATAGACCGCCTTGGTTTCAGGCGTTATCGCCTTTTCCAAAGCAGGCAGGTCATTCTGCAATGCCTTATTCAAAGGCACAGCAATACCCTTCAAACCGGCAGGTTTTCCGGCATCGACCAAGGCCGTATAACCAGGAACGGAATAGACAATATTCCCCTGATCGGGCTTTATTCCGGCGAAGAACAGACCAAGGCTGCCCAATACTTCACCCAAAATAATCTGATCGGGATCAATATTTTCCAAGCTAGCAATCTGGTTGACCAATTTTTGCGCCGCCGCAGCTTCGCTATAACGCCCAATCTGATCTAGCTCAGCCTCAATCGCCTGCTTTACCAAAGGGGATGGCGGAAAAGGATTCTCGTTCAAATTGGCATAGACCAAATTCTTCGAGACCTCTTTATCGGCATTTTTCCCCAAAGCTTGGGTCGCTATCGGTAAAAAAGCTGTCAGAGCAGAAAGCGAAAGAAATTGCCGTTTATTGATACTGGACAAAGGCTTCATCCTAATAAAGCTCTGATAAAATCAGAATTGATAAGACGTCTGGAGATAATAAAATCCGCCATTCACCCCGATCTGGCTGGCGGCTCCGTCATATTTGCCGGAACCATAATAGCCATTGGCGGCGGGGATACGGGTGGTATGGGCATTGAAAAGATTATTGGCACCAATGGCGATCCGTAATTTTTCAATAGGCCGATATCCAATTTCTAAATTGGTAATCCAACGGGGATGATTATAGATGCGATTAAAATTCGTCATCGAATAAGCATTCGGGCCCTGATACCAGGTCATTTCATCGGTGGTCTGACCAAAGCGCTGTTCATGCAGGCTAACATCCCATTTTTTGGAAAAAGACTCCCACCGTCCACCAAAGGTAATCCGGTTTTTCGGGGTGCTACTGGTCAAATAAGCCCGCGTCTGGGCATTCAAGGCTGACATCCCATTCGCCAGTTGATTGACTTTCCGGATGGTCGTCGCATTGATATTCAGGGCAATATCCCAGTCAACAACACCGAAATTCTCAAAACGGCTATGATAGCTGGCGGTAAAATCTAAACCACGGGTGCGGGTGCTTGCACCATTGGTGAAAAACCATGCCGATATATTTTGAGCCTCAAGCGTCGAAGGCACCGTCACCCCTTGAAGATTCAAAGCCGCCAAGGCCGCTTCGCCGGAAATACCGGGGCCACTGACAATCCGGTTACGGATAGAGATCTGATAGCTATCAAGGGTAAAATGAAGATTTTTCAACGGTGAATAGACCAGTCCAGCCGTAATATTGGTGGCTTTTTCTGGTTTTAATGGCACCGCACCCAATAGCTTGGCCGCCGCTGAATTAGCCCCCAAAGTGCCGCTGGCACTATCAGGCCCCACTGACAAGGTGCTAAAATATTCATTGGCAAGGCTTGGCGCTCTTGTCCCACTACTAAAGGTTGCCCGAAGCGCAAAATTATCGGTAAAATCATATCGGGTTGAGGCTTTACCATTCAGCGTGTGACCGAAATCGCTGTAATATTCATAACGCCCTGCTAAATCGACCTGCCAGCGCTTTGTCAAATGGGCAGAAAGATCAAGATAACCGCTATAGACATTACGGGAATGAGATCCAGAAACGGCGGGTATAATACCGGTTCGGGCTTGGGTTCCACCATATAAATAGGAAGCCGGATCACCCGCTCCAGTTTTATAGGTTTCATAACGATGGGCGAAACCAGCCGCTACAGTCAGCGGGCTATAGATTACTGGCAAAGCCAATTCTTTGCTCAGATCAAGACTATTATTCAGTTGGGTCGTCGAATAATTATTCAGATGGACGGATAAAGGGGTCGATCCCGTTGCCGCATAAAGGCCAAGATTAGCCGTTTTATCGAGGTCATTCCGAATAAAATTGCCGCCATAGGTGGAATTAACATCCCAATGGATTCCCAAAAGATTATCACCGCGCAAGCCCACAGAAGCCGAAAAATCATTTTCCGACAATTTCTGTATCGGCATAAAGCCATCAGGATAGGCTTCGGGAAAACGGTCAGCCGTCCGATAGACTTGATTAACCTCACTGTTGCGATGGGAATAACTATCGGTCGTATAAAATTCGATGCCATTTCCAAAATCATATCCGGCATTGATTGCCAGATCATAACGGGTGGCCATAGGGTCACCGACGACTTTTAAACTATGGCGATTAGTGCGGCTGTCGATACCATCTCGGCTGGTATGATTTTGATGACGAAAATCAAAGGCAACATCAAAAAAGCCGGAATGGCCAAGTTTAAAGCCTTTATTAAAACCAACCTGTCCGACTAATCCATCTCCGGCATAAGTTTGGCCGATCTGACTTCTGACGCTGCCACCATGATTGTCAGATTTCAAAATGATATTAACGACCCCTGCAATGGCATCGGAACCATATTGGGCAGCCGCCCCATCTTTTAAAACTTCAATATGATCGATCAATTCAGGGGCAATCAGATCAAGATCGGTTGGCGTAGCCGCATCGGCAAAACCGTCAATATACAAAAAAGAACTATTATGACGGCGTTTGCCATTGACCAACACCAAGGTCTGGTTAGGATTTAGCCCGCGTAAACTGACAAAATTGGTAGGCGCCGCCACAAATTGACCAACCGCGGGCTGTGTGATCGAAGGCACTAATTGCGCCAAAGCCGAGGTAATATTGGTCTGACCTGTTTCCAGCAATTCCCGATTATTCAAAACTTCAATAGGGGAAAGACTATCTCTTATTTTTTTATGATTTTCACGGGTGCCGGTAACGATAATCGCATCATTACTAGAAGTATTACTAACAGTATCGGTTGCAGCTTCTAGCGGATATTGCAAGAAAAACCATGAAAAGGAAAAAAGAAAACCTCCTTTTTTAATAAAATTTTTCATATGCCCCCTCTTTATTTTTAGATAATTTCGCTTCTCCTCGATGGTTTTTAATATAATTATTTTATTTAATAATAAAATTTAAATATAATTTACGGGTATAAAGTATTTATTTATTGGATAAAAATTATTAAATAATATTATATTATATTTCATTGTTTTGAGAAAAAATAGGCAAACCACATAATGAACTATCAATAATGATACCACTATCCTGAATTAAAAATTCAAAATTTAATTAAAATAATTTTAAAAATTGAATAAATTAAAAATAAAACAAAATATATTTTATCTTTATTTTAGAAATAAAAAAATAAATTTATTAAAAATTAAAATGAATAATTAGGAATTTTTAAAAAAGACTCATTTCAATAATCAAAGATTTTCAGATTTTTTTATCTAAAAAATTTATCGCCGTTCACGAAAGGCAAATCCACAGATGGCTTTCCCTTTTCGAGTCGCTTCTGTCGAGTCGTTGCTATCCGACTCGACAGGTATTTATCCTCTATCC